>JANXAA010000070.1 GCA_025061865.1 Acidobacteriota bacterium
GGTACTCCACCAGGCGGGCGTGGAGGTCACGTCGGACCCTGCTCAAGCGGATGTCCTGGTCGTCAACACGTGTGGCTTCATCGAGCCGGCCAAGAAGGAGAGCATTGACGCGATCTTGGAGATGGCCCGCTATAAGGAAGTGGGGACTTGCCGAAAGTTGGTCGTCACCGGGTGCCTGGTCCAGCGATATCACCGGGAGCTCGCCGAGGCCCTGCCAGAAGTCGACGTCTGGCTTGGGATCGACGACGTCGAGCGGGTCGTCCAGGCTTGTCTGGACGACCGTTATCGGGGGGACCGGGTTTCGACCGGACGGCCTCGTTGGGTCTATGACCTTCAGATTCCTCGTTTCCGGACGACGCCCCGTCACTACGCTTACCTGAAGATCGCCGAGGGGTGTAATCATACGTGTAGCTTCTGTGCGATTCCCCGCATCCGGGGCAAGTATCGGAGCCGCTCGCCGGAGTCGGTCCTCGAGGAAGCCCGTCGGTGGGTCGAGCAGGGCGTGCGGGAGCTCATCCTGATATCGCAGGATACGACTTACTATGGTCTGGACATCGGTCTGAAAGACGGCCTGCTCCGTCTGCTGGAGGCCCTCCACGGCTTGGAGGACCTCCGGTGGATTCGGCTCCTGTACTTGTATCCGGACACTCTCCCGCCGGATTTTCCTGAGCGGTTTCGGGACTTTCCGAAGTTGTGTCGCTACCTGGACCTGCCCCTTCAGCACAGCCATCCGGAAATCCTGCGGGCGATGAAGCGGCGGGGCTCCCGGGAGGGGTATCTGGAACTGCTGGCTCGCTATCGGGCGGCCGTCCCGGACATCGTCCTGCGTACGACCTTCATCGTCGGCTTTCCGGGTGAGACAGAGGCTTACTTCGAGGACCTGTGTCGCTTCGTCGAGGCGGCCCGCTTTGATCACGTCGGCGTATTTGAATACTCTGACGAGGACGGCACAGCGGCCTATGACTTGAAGCCTAAAGTCCCCCGGCAGGTGGCCGCCCGCCGACGGCACACGTTGATGGCCCTCCAGCAGAAAGTCTTGGCCGAGAAGGCGCGCGCCTGGGTCGGCCGGCGGGTCGAAGTCGTCTTAGACGGCTTCCTCCGCCAGCAAGGCGGTCATTGGCTGTACCGGGGCCGTCACTATGGCCAGGCCCCGGAGGTCGACGGTCACGTGGAGGTCACGGCCCGGCGGCCCCTGATAGTCGGTCGATGGTATCGGGTTCACATCCGGGCCGGACGGCTCTATGATTACCTGGCCGACCTGGATGAGGAGACCGTTTCGTGGTCCTCCGACGCCGCAAGCTCCGTTTCAGTCGCCTCCGCTGGCTGACGGCCCGGGAACTGCGGCGTTTTGTGGTCTACACGTATTCCCGGCGAGGGGTGCACCCCCTGAGTGTCGCCCGTCTGGTCGTCCGTGACCCAACCGTCCCGGCCGGCTGGTCCCATCGGAGCATCGTCTTTGTCAGCGACCTTCACTTTCGGGGCCATCCCTTGGAAGTAAGTTGGCTTCGTGGGTTAGTTCGTCAGGATGCCGTCGCCCTTTTACTGGGCGGGGACCTGCAGTCGGATTATCGGCAAGACATGCTGGGTCGCTGGGCCACCCGATTTTTGAAGGAGCTGCGGCACCTACGGCCGGACATGCCTGTCCTGGCGGTCCCGGGAAATCACGACACCCCTTGGGTCTTACACCGTCTGGCTCGCTATGGAGTCGTCCTCTTGGAGGACACGGCGGTGGCCTTAAGGTCACCGGACGGGTCGACCATCGGCGTGGTCGGGACGCGGGACCCCCACAAGTCCTGGCCGCAGTGGTCTCAGATTCAATCTGCCCTGCGCGCCCACGAGGGGATTGACTTTTGGGTCCTCCTGGCCCACTCTCCCGACGTCCTCCTTCACTTGCAAGACCGGGCCGACGTCCGGTTGGTCTTGGTGGGGCACACCCACGGGGGGCAGGTGTGCCTGTCGCCGGGGCGCCCCCTGTGGCATAATACGCGGGTCCACCGGCCGTTTGCCTCGGGCCTGGCGATATATCATCGTTCATGGGTGTACACGACCCGGGGCCTGGGATATACGCTGGCGCCTTTACGGGTGTGGTGTCCCCCCGAGGTCGCCGTCGTCCGCTTTGTACAGGATTCCGTCCGATCGGTTCAGTGGGTGGAAGACTGGTACCTGGTCGGCCCGACCGACCTCCGGTCGATAGCCGCTTGGGAGCGGGGCGTGTATTATATGTAGTAGGCATTTTAGGAATTCGGGCCTCTGGGAATTCGGCCCATGGGCTGATAGACAGTTAGCCGTAGGGGGTCGGGAAGACGGACATCCCAAATCCGGGTTTTCCTGTATACCCTTCGCTTACGACCGAATTCCTGAACTGCTGGACTGCCTTTTCGGTGAGCCGGTCATGAAAAAGTGGCTACGTGTCTTCGGTGGGGTCTTTCTCGGGGCAGCCGCCCTGGCCTTTGGGGCTTTGCAGGCGTCCTATCGTCAGAAGCCGACCGACCGGGTCCTCCGGGACGTCGGGGAGGCTCTCCGGACGATCGAGACCTACTACAGTGGGGAGTGGAGTAGCGACACCGTCCTCAAGTGGGCTATCGTGGACATGCTGTTGAGCCTGGACCCCCACTCGAACTTTTTGGACGAGCGGGCCTACCAGCGGATGATGGAAGAGCAGAGGGGTTCATTTTATGGGATCGGGGTCAGCATCAACAGCATCCAAGGGGTCCTGACGGTCCTCATGCCGATCCCGGGGACGCCGGCGGCCAAGGCTGGTCTGCGAGCCGGAGACGTGATCACTGAAATTAACGGGGAGTCTACGAAGGGCCAACCTTTGGACGACCTTATCCGGAAGCTTCGGGGTCCCAAGAATACGGAAGTCCGCCTGACGGTCGTCCGAGAGGGCTATGATGCCCCCTTCTCGGTCACCTTAGTCCGAGACGAGATTCCGCTGGTCAGCGTGGTTAACGCCTTCGTCACGTCAGACGGCATCGGATACCTGCGGATTCGTAACTTTGCTGAGCGGACTTACGAGGAAATTCAGTCCCACCTGGAGGATTTCCAGAAGGCCGGCCTCAAGGGCCTGGTTTTGGACCTCCGGGACAACCCAGGGGGTCTCCTCGAAGAGGCCGTGCGAGTCACCGACCTCTTTTTACCGCCGGGCCTGACCATCGTGACCGTCCGGGGTCGAGGCGCCGGGCGGGTCGGCGAATATAAAAGCGAGCAAGAGGACCCCTACGAGACCCTGCCCTTGATCGTCCTGACGAATCGGGGCACGGCCAGCGCCTCGGAGATCGTCGCCGGCGCGATTCAGGACCACGATCGGGGTCTTATCGTCGGTGAGACGACGTGGGGGAAGGGTCTGGTCCAGACTCTCTATCCCCTCAGCTTTAACACGGCCGTGGCCATCACGACAGCCCGCTACTATACGCCTTCGGGTCGCCTGATCCAGCGGTCCTACGCTTCCTTTTTCGAATACAGCTTCCCCCAGGTCCAGTCGTCCCCACTGACCCCGGTCCCCTCGGAACGCCCCCAGTTCCAGACCGACCTGGGCCGGTTCGTTACCGGCGGGGGCGGTATCCAACCCGACGTACCTGTCGAGAGCTTTAAGGACCCGGCGTTTTTGCAAGCCGTCGAGCAGGAATTTTACCGCCGGGTCGCTCCCGTCGGAGGTCTGCCCTACTTAGAGTTCGCTCGGCTCTTTGCGCCGGTCGAGAAGGCTGACGAGGAACGCCGACACCACTCGACTCGGCAATTGCTCAGCCCGGACTTCCAAGTCGACGATGCCCTCCTGACCCGCTTTCAGGATTTCCTCCGTCAGCGGGGGATCCCTTTCGACGAGACGGCCTTCCGACGGGACCGGGAGGCCATCCGGCAAGTCCTGCGTCGGGAACTCATCGAACGGCTCTGGGGGGAGAGCGAAGGGTATCGTTACTTTCTGACCTTTGACCCCCAGTTCAAGAAGGCGCAGGAGGTCATCCCCAAAGCCCGGCAGATGTGGAGCCAGCGGCTCCAGAGCCTGAAGAAGAAAGAGGTTTCTTCTTAATCTGAGACGGATAGGCGGGTTGAGGGGGCCGGCGGATGGGCAAGGAGCGGATAACCCCCACGTTGCGGCCGACCGGCCTATCTGTCCAAGACAATCTTTATAATCTTTATATTGAGCGTCGTTCCGATGGCGGCTAAAAAATCTTCGTCGGTAGCCATCGAGTGGCATACGATCTCCGTCACCTGGGTGATCACCTGGGCGGCCCTCTTGCTGGTCGGGGCTGGTTGGTTGGCCTATCGCGTGTGGCTTCGTCCCCTCCTCCAAGGGCCCTCGGCACCATCCCCCCCGGTACCTTCGGCAGACACGGCGAGCTTCATCCAATTGTCCGGCCGGGTCGAGGTCAAGAAGGTCAACGATTATGTGTATCGCCCGGCGGACTTCCGCCTCCCCTTAGAGGAGGGGGACATGGTCCGGACGGGCTCGAATGGGGTCGCTGAGATCGTGTGTCCGAATGGCTCTCGACTCCGGGTCAACCCGGACACCCTCTTGCGGTTAGAATGTTCTCAACCGACCCGGCATAGCCGCATCGGCCGAGTCGAGGAAGGGGCTGTCGTCGTCGAGGTTAGCCGTCAGCCCGGCCTTGTCTCGACGGGTGCCGACGTCCGGGCTCGGTTGGAGGCAGAAACGACAGCCCGGATTCAGTTCCTGGGGGATGTCCAGGAGTCCTTTGTCGAGGTCCGACGGGGTCAAGCCCTGGTCCAGTCCGGCGAGCAGCAAGTTGCCGTCGGTTCGCAGGAGGGCGCCCGGGTCGTCCGTCAGGGGCCGATCGAGAAGAAGCGCCTATTGGACGCGCCCCTTCTAAAGCAACCCCTCCGGCGACAGCAGATGGCCCAGCAAGCCGGCGATAGTACTTATGTGACCCTGGAGTGGACGGGCGTCTCGGACGCTGTCGCCTACGAGTTAGAGGTCGCCTCCCGGCAGGATATGCTGGACTCCGTTCGACGGGTGACCCGTTCGACGTCGGTCGTCCTGCAGATTCCGAACCGCTTTGCAGGCGTCTGGTATTTCTGGCGGGTCCGAGCCATCGATGCGCAGAAGTTTACGAGTGACTTTTCGGAGACGCGCGGCTTTGTGATCGGTCAGGCCTCGAGTCCCACGGGGACCGTCCGGTGTTCCTTCGAGGCCCGTCAGCAGATGACCTTTTCGACCTTCGTCGTCTTGGAGGGCAGGACCCATCCCAGTTGTATGGTTACCATCGCTGGGGAGCCCGTGACGGTCCAGTCGACAGGCCAGTTTCGTCACTTCTATCAGGTCCTTCGGCAGGGTCTGACGGAAGAGCCGGTCGTCATCGAAAGTCCCCAGGGCGTCATCGAGGAGTGGACGATGAAGGTATTGGTCGATGACCAGGGTATCCACGTCCAGTTCTATCCCAAGCGAGCCGCCGGCGGGCCTTGACGCCGTCCCGACCCGAGTCCAACTTTAGGGTGTCGGGGAAGGAGTGTGGGGATGAAGTTGCTGGGCTGGCTCTTCAACGACCTGGGCATCGACTTGGGGACGGCCAATACGGTCGTCGTGGCGAAGAACCGGGGCATTGTTCTGAACGAGCCGTCGATCGTCGTTCGGAACCGGGTGACGGGCCAGATCGAGGCTTTCGGCCAGGCGGCCAAGGAGATGCTGGGCAAGACGCCCGTCAATATCGAGGTCATCCGGCCCTTGCGGGACGGCGTGATCGCCGATTTTGACGTGACAGAGCAAATGTTGAAGTACTTCATCCGGCAGGCCGTGAACCACCACCGGTTTTTGCGACCCCGCATCGTCATCGGTGTACCTTCGGGGATCACACAAGTCGAACGACGGGCCGTCCGACAAGCCGCCTTAAACGCCAATGCTGCTGAGGTTTACTTGGTCGACGAGCCGATGGCGGCGGCTATCGGGGCAGGCCTTCCTATCGATGAACCCTCGGGCAACATGATCGTCGACATCGGGGGCGGTACGACGGACGTGGCCGTCATCTCCATGTCGGGCATCGTGTACAGCAAGTCAATCCGGGTGGCCGGCCACGAGATGGACGAAGCCATCATCATGTACGTCAAGCGTAAGTACAATCTGTTGATCGGGGAGCGGACGGCCGAACAGATTAAGATCCAGTTGGGTTCTGCGGCTCCCAGGGACGAAGAGAAGACCATGGAGGTCAAGGGCCGTTGTCTGATCGAGGGCATCCCCCGGACTGTGTTGATCCGCTCTGAGGAAGTCCGGGAGGCCCTGGCCGACACCATCAGCGCTATCGTGGACCTAGTCCGGGAAGCCCTGGAGCGGACACCGCCTGAACTCGCCGCTGATATCGTCGACCGAGGCATCGTCCTGACGGGTGGGGGCGCCCTCTTGGATAAGTTGGACGTCCGACTCCGGAACGAGACGGGCTTGCCCGTGACCATCGCCGAGGATCCCCTCCTGTCGGTCGCTTATGGGGTCGTCAAGATCTTGGATAACATGGAACTCCTTCGGAAGGTGGCGACCACAGCCTGACGGGACAGCCCGGACGTCGGGAGTCCGGGCATTGGGGAGTTCGGCAGTCTGGCAGTTCGGAAATCCGGGAGCTCGGCAACTCGGGAGTCCGGCAGTCGACGGGCAACGGCAAAGGGGGATGCCTCGGCTCCCGGGCGTCAGAGACCTTTCTTGGGAACGCGAGGTCCAGAGTCTCTAAGCCAGGAGATCTAAGAAAGCACGCCGCAACGCCGGACTCCAACATGCGGGTCAGTGTCCCAGGAGTCCGAGTGCACTCCCACGTCTCGAATGCCCGAACCGCCGAACGGCCGGGCTCCCGGACTCCCGAGTCGCCAAACTCCCGGATCCCTATCATGGCGAACCTGAGGCCGATCGTCTCGCGTCGGTGGCTATTCCGGCAGTGGCTCCTATGGATGGCCGTCTGTTGGGCTCTGCTATCGGTGCAGGTCCTGCATCAACGGGGCATCTCGCCGGGATTCCTTGTCCACCAGTGGGTCTGGGTTCCCGTCCTCCATGAGTATGAGCGTGTATACCGGCAGGTCCAGGACTGGCGGGAACGTTGGCGGACGATGAACGAATTGGTTGAGGAGAACCGCCGCCTTCGAGCTGAAGTCTTCCGGTACCAGCAGATGGAGCGTCAGTACGAGCGGGTCTTGCAAGAGACGGCCTTGCTGAAACCCCTGTATGAGCGATGGCAGGCGCGGCGTCCATCGAGCCTTTGGGCCCGAGTCGTCTTGCCTGACGTCCATGCGATTCGATGGCACCAGATCGTCATCGACCGGGGAAGTCGGCACGGCGTCCATCCGTACGCGGCCGTCTCGACGCCCGATGGTCTAGTCGGGTATGTCGAGTCAGTCGGCTTGTCTACGAGTCAGGTCCGTCTCGTGAGTCATCCCTTCTTCCGATGTGGGGCCCGGGTCGGGACGGACGGTCCGATGGGTGTCTTGTACGGTCAGGGGGACCTATCTCATTTACTCCTCCGGTACGTCCCCCAGGGTTCAGCCGTTTCCCCCGGGAGTCCGGTCTATACGAGCGGTATCGAAGGCGTCTTGCCGGCCGGTCTGCCTATCGGATGGGTCGAAACTTCCCGCGCGTCGGATGCCGGTGAGGTTTTCTATGAGGTCCGGCCGGCCGTGGTCCCCTCGCAGGTCTCTTGGGTGATCGTCGACGTCATGGGAGTGACGGCTCCATGAGATGGAAAGCCTGGGTCTGGCGGCCAGCGTTCTTTCGATGGGTCGCTTTGACCTTATGTGTGTTGTGGTATGGCGGTGTGGGACCCCTGGGTCTGAGATTCTATCCGTGGTTCCAAGTAGACCTGGTCCGGCCCTGGTTAGTCTTCGAGTCTCACTGGATGGCACCGGGTGTGATCTTCTGGCTGGGCGCCGCCTGGGGCTTGGCACAGGATGTTCTGATGGGCCAGCTCCTGGGCCTCTACGGCCTGGTTTGGGGCACGGAAGCCCTGCTGATCGCGTATCTCCGCTTCTGGTTTAACTTCCCGACCTGGGTGGGGTCCATAGGGGGATTCACTTGTCTGCTGGTCTTCCAGTATGGGTCCCTATTTCTTCTGACCCGTCTGCTGGGCCTCTCCTTTCGCCCGGACCCCGTATGGATCCTCATCGACGGAGCTGTCAACGTCCTGTGGGTCCGGCTGGCCTTTTTCTGGTGGGAGCGGTCACATTATGAAGCCTATTCGACCCACTCCGTTTGAACGGCCCCTTCGATACTTTCGGACCGGTGTCCTGGTCGGGATGTCGGTCTTGCTCTTGGGCTTTTGGCGCCTTCAGGTCCTCCAGCACTCGTACTACTTGGGACTGGCCGACCTGAATCGGGTCCAGGTCGTCCGCCTCCACCCTCCTCGCGGCGTGATCGTCGACCGCCGCGAACGGGTCCTAGCCGATACGGGGATCACCTCTGTCTTAGTTTGGGAGCCCCGTCAGCCCCAACCCGACCCCCGGCGGGTGTTCTCAGAGTTGTTCCGCATTCTGGACTGGCCGGAAACCTATCAAACGAGCCTCATGGCTCGGGTCCACCGCCTCTCGGCCTATTACCCGGCTCAGTTGAATTGGCCCCTCCGTATGACGGATATCGCCCGCTTTGAATTTTATCGAGAACGATTCCCGGACCTGGCCCTCCAGACGCGGCCCAGCCGGTCGTACCCTTACGGCCCCGTCACGGCCCACCTGCTAGGCTATGTGGGCTGGATCGCCCCCGAGGACCAAGCCCAGCGTCTCTACGCCGATTACCCGGCCGACGCCGTGATCGGTAAGATGGGCATCGAGCGATACTATGAGCCCGCCCTCCGGGGAGAGTTCGGGCAAGCCTACTATGTCGTCAATAGCCTGAACATCCCGGTCCAAGAGCTAAAGGTCTACCGCCGTTCGCCTCAACCCGG
>JANXAA010000071.1 GCA_025061865.1 Acidobacteriota bacterium
GATGGACATCGACCGGGTGGACGCCTTGCATCAAAAGGGCATCATCGAGATCGCTCCCCTGGCGTTCATGCGGGGTCGCACCCTGAACGACGCTTTCATCATCCTGGACGAAGCCCAGAATACGACGTCCGAGCAGATGAAGATGTTCTTAACCCGCATCGGTTTCAACTCGAAGGTCGTCGTCACAGGAGACATCACACAGGTCGACCTGCCGCCGGGGCAGGTCTCGGGCCTCCGGGAGGCTATCCCAATCCTCCGGGGCATCGAGGGCCTGCAGTTTGTGTTTTTCGACACCGATGACGTCGTACGTCACCCCCTGGTTCGTAAAATCGTAGAGGCCTACGAGCGTTATGAGGGCCGTCACCAAGCCGGCCCCGCGCCAGCGGGCCCGTCGGTAGCTGATGGAGACGGTCCGACCGACGCACCATGAGAAGCTCGGAAGTTCCTCCGGGACGTCATTGGAGCCATTGGGTCCGGGGAGGGGTCCGGTGGGTCTGGGATCCTCAGCTGGCGTGGGGCATCGCGGCCGGGATATGGACCTTTTGGCTCTTGTTCTGGCAACAGGTCCCTTCGATTCCCCGGTGGACGGCTGGGACTATCGCCTCCCAGACGGTTCGGAGTCCCTCTCACCTGGTCGTCGTCGATGAAGAGGAGACGCGCGCTCAACGGGCGCGGGCCCGTCAGGGAATCCCGCCCGTCTATACCTGGGACGCCCAAGTCGGTCGGCGCCTTCACGAGCGCCTGACGTCGATCTTTCAGGCCGGCCGGTCGTGGGACGGCCGGTCATCGCTCCCACCGGAGTTGGAGGCCCTCCCTGAGGCCGTCCTCCGTTGGTTCCACCAGCGGGGCTTTGGTGAGGACTTAGAAGACCGACTCCGAGCCGGTATCGATGAGGTCTACCGCCATTACATCGTCCCCGATGCCTCCCTGATCCAGACGGACTTGGAAGGTCGACTGGTTATCCGGGATGTTTACAGCGGCCGGGAAATCCTGAGCCGACCGTCTGAATTGCGTCTCTGGACCAGTGCGGACGTCCGTCAGTTTTGGCAGAGGCAACTCGGGGGCAGGGGGACTGGGTCGGCCGCCGTAGCCGCTTGGTTGGCCGACCAGAACTTGGCCAATCTGTGGCCCCAAATGGAGGAGACCCTGGCCCGTCAACGGCAGGCCACAGAATCGGTGCCTGAAGTTCGCGTCGAGATTCGGCGGGGCCAGACGATTATCCGGGCCGGTCAGACCGTGACGCCGCAAGTCGAGCGAGTCCTGAGTCAGTTGGCTGCCCATCGCACACCCCAGACGCTGGTCCCCCAAGCCATCGGGCTAGCCTTATGGACGGGTGTAATGATCGGCCTGCTGTACTACGGGATGACGCGCCTCCCGATTCGGAACATTACCCTCAATCATAAGCCCTTGTTTGCGACGGGGGTGACCATCTGGTTAATCCTATGGACCCTCGTCTTTGTCGAGACGCGGTACGTCGTCGCCGGTCTAACGGCAATCGGCCTGTCCGAATCCTGGGAGTCGGCCTTTTTCTTCAGTCTACCCCTGTCTTTGGGAACCTGCCTGTGGGTCCTCCTAGGGGATTGGGCCCGGGCCGGATGGTTTGGCCTCTGGATGGCCCCGTTCGTCGGGCTCTTCTTGGGCGTGGACTTTTGGCAGTTTCTGTACATCCTCGGGGCGGTCCTCTTCCCGATCGTCACTTTTCGACGGTACCACCGCCGGATCGACCTCTTCATTAACGGATTCTGGCTAAGCCTTCTGTTGATGGCTTGGGAGGGCCTGCTCCTGTGGGTTCAGTTCCAGACAGGTTCTCTGACCCGGCCCCTACAAAGCCTCGGGATGGCCTTTGTGGGGGGGCTTAAGTCGGCCATTTTGACCTTTGTCCTCCTCCCCGTCTTGGAGAGCATCTTCAACATCGTCACGGAGATGAAGCTCTTAGAGTTGAGTAACCTCCAGCATCCTCTTCTCCAGCAATTGGCTCTGCGGGCACCGGGGACCTACTTTCACAGCATCGCCGTCGGCCAACTGGCCGAGGCAGCCGCCCAGGCCATCGGGGCTAATGGCCTTCTCTTACGAGTGGCGGCTCTCTATCATGACGTCGGTAAGATGGTTCGGCCCGCATATTTCACCGAGAACCAACATTCGGGCAACCCTCACGACCGAACCCACCCGAACATCAGCCGTCTCATCATCCTGTCCCACGTCAAGGAAGGCATCGAGTTGGCCCGCAAGTACCGTCTCCCGCAGGTCATCGTCGATATGATCCCCCAGCACCACGGCACGAAACTGCTCCTGTACTTCTACAAAAAAGCCCAAGCCTTCTATCCGCCGGGGATGCCACCAGAGGAAGGTGCTTACCGCTATGCGGGTCCCAAGCCCCAGACGAAAGAGGCGGCCATCCTGATGCTGGCCGACAGCGTCGAGGCCGCTGCCCGGAGCCTGCGGGAGCCGACGCCCAAGAAGCTGGAAAACGTCGTCGACCGGATTATCGAGTACTGTCTGCGGGACGGTCAACTCGACGAGACCGAGCTGACCCTGGGGGAGCTCTCCCGCATCCGGGACGCCCTCTGGAAAACCCTGGTCACGATGTATCACCAACGGGTGAAGTATCCGGGCTTTGACTTCGGGGAAGGGCCCGTCTCCTTCGAGATGTCCAGCCTTCGGGGGGAAGAGGTCGAACAGCCTTCGGGTTCTTGGCGGCGGGTCAAGTAACCCTACCTTTGGCCCATAGGGCCTCGTTGACTTGGATTTTAGGGGTTGGGCGGTCAGGCGTCAGGGATCAGGGGGCCAGGAAAAAACTTGACCCCTGGATCCCAACAGCCAAGACTTGACTTCCCCCCATGCAAGCCTGTCTGCCAGACTGTCCGAGAAAGATGCGTTGGACGTGGATTCGTCGTTACCGGGGCCCGTCGGTCCCCCGTCGGACGTTGGAGTCGATCTTAGACGCCACAGCCGATTTTCTGGGTGTCTCCGAACAACGGGTGACTATCGTACTGGCCGGCGACCGGTTCGTGGCCCGTCTGAAGGGCCAGTATCTGGGAGAACCCCGGCCAACGGACGTCCTGGCCTTTCCATTCCGAGAGACCCTCCCGGATGGAGAAACCTACCTGGGGGATATCGTCCTTTCTATCCCGGTGGCTCAACGTCAGGCACGGGCCCAGGGGTATACTTTGGAGTATGAACTGGCTGTCCTACTCGTCCACGGCTTTTTACACTTATTAGGCTACGACCACGAAGTCGATCAGGGGGAGATGGCCACCCTGGAACGGGAAATTCGACGTCGATTTATCGACCCCGTCTTCCAGGGGCGAAGGGCGAGTAGCGAGTGGTAAGTCGTAATCCCACCATATCGCTGTTCGCCACTCACTTAGGTAGGGGTATGGACAGTCCCTCCTTATCGGCATGGGCCTGGCAGGGGATAGCGTGGGGTGGGTGGCTTCCTTACGCGGGGGCCGTGTACTTATGGATATGGGACCACGTCATCGAGACGTGGCTTCAACGCCATCCTCTGCCGTCTTCACCCCGGTGGGTCCGGACTCATGCCTTGCATTCCCGTATGTGGCCGTACTATCGGATGGTCCAAGGCCTCCTATTGATCAGCACGGCCGCCTTCTGGTTGAGCCTCTTGTGGGGGCATCTCTCCGGACCGATTCGCTTGGGGTCGGTGGTTGTACTATTTTATGTCCTACCCGTCTTAGGTACGGCAGTGGGTCGATGGTGGGGGCACCGTCGACCGCCCTGGGTGGGCTGGGCGTGGCGGCCTGCCTTAGTTATCCTATCGGTCGAGGCCCTCCTACTGGAACCTTTCGGCCTCATGGATCGGGCCCTGAGGCTCGTCCAAGCCGCTGCCCCGGACCTGGAGACCGAGACTCCTGAGTCGGCCGCTCTCACCGAAGAAATTACGTTTCAACCGGAAACTGTCGAGGACATCCTGATTCCCCGCACGGACTTGACGGCTTATTCGGCCGACACGCCGGTCCAGGAAATCGCTCGGGTCCTGCTTCAGACCCACTACTCGTGGGCAGTCGTCTACGAGACTGCCCCGGAGCGGTGGGTCGGTGTCGTGACCTGGGAACATCTGATTGACGGCCTGTTAACGGACCCCCAGCGCCCTATTCGCCAGGTCGGATGGGCCGAACCCCTGACGGTCCCAGAGGGTCAGCGTCTCGTTACACTTTGGCGGACGTGGTCGACGGGCTATCCCCCGGTCGCCTTTGTTTACGACGAGTACGGAGAAATCTTGGGACTCCTCCGCTGGGTCGACCTGGCCGCCAGCTTGGCCCGGGCGGCCGATAAGGAAATCGGGGTCGAGGACTATGCCCGACGGTACTACGAGACGTGGTCCGAAAACGAGTGGGTCGTGCGCGGACGTTGTCCCATCGAGTTGTTTTGGCAGATGGCTGGTTTGGACCCGGGTCAAATGCCTCCCCATTGGGAGACCGTCGCCGGTTGGGTCGCCTCGATGGTACCCCATCTGCCGACGGCCGGCGAGGTCATCCAGTGGGGCGACCTGGAATTCACCGTCCTGGAGGTCAAAGGCCGACGGTTGGAAAAGATCCGCGTCGTTCGCCGCCCCCCAGCCTCTCCACCGGACCCACCCCCCGACGAAAGTCCCTGGGTAGTCCGGCATTAAGACGATAGGTCCCAAGGCCTAGAAGCCAGGTCCCGGGAAAGAAGCCCCCGACTATAGACTCGTTTTGGAAGGTGGGTTCGCCCCATCTGGGCAAGAAACCTTCGGGTGATCCCGTCTGCCTGGGACTGAGGGGCTGGGGGCTGTCGTCTATATCGATAGCTCCCGTACTGGGACCCGACGTCTGGGACTCGGGATCTGTCTTGCATCCCATGTCTTGCATCTTGTATCTTACCATCTTGCGTCCGCTTAGATCTCCCGATGAGGTTTGAAAGTGCAGGGATTCTGGAAATCCGGGGGTCCGTTCTCGATGGGACTTATCCTGGTCATCGGGCTCAGGGGGGTGTCGCCTGGGGTCGCCGACGTCGTCGAGGCCGTCATCGCCCAGGTCAACGGGGACTTCATCTACTTGAGTGACCTCCGTCACGAAGAAGAACTCCTCCTCCGGCAAGTCCATGCGCAGGTCCTTCCCGAGAAACGGGCTGAGGTCTTTCAAGATTACCAGGCCAAACTCCTGGATGGCCTGATCGAGCGACAGCTGTTCCTCCAGAAGGCCAAGGAAATGGGCTTAAATCCGGACCCCCAAGTCCAGGCGACCCTGGAACGCATCAAGAAAGAGAACAACATCTCCTCCGACGAGGAGTTACGGGCAGCCCTGGAGCGGGAGAACATCCGTTTTGAGGACTTCGTCGACACGATTCGAGTCCAGGTCCTTCAACGGATGGTCCTCTTGTCGTATATCCAGCCCCGGCTGGTCATTACGGATCAGGACTTGCGGGCCTACTATCAGCGACATGCCGACGAGTTTCGGACGCCCGAGCAGTGGCATTTTTATCAACTCCAGGTGCCGAAAGACTCGCCCCTCCGGGAGGTTGTCGAGCGAGAGCTCTTGTCGATGAGCCCCTCCCCTGAGTTTCAAGCCAAGGTCGCCTCGATGGAAGGGGTCCAGTTTGCCGCCATCGGTCCCATCGTCCCGGAACAAATCCGGTCGGAGGTCCGTCCGGCTTTATCCCAGGCGACTCCGCAGACGTGGGTCGGGCCCCTGGACCTGAACGACCGATGGGTTTGGCTCTGGCTGGACCGTCGGGAAGGCGGGGCCCAGTTATCCTTCGAGACGGTTCGGGACCAGATTTATGAGCGGGTCGCCCAGGAACGGGCCGATCAAGCGCGGGACCGCTACGTCGAGGAATTGAAGAAGAACAGCTTTATTCGTATTTATTGCCTCAACCTACCGGAGCCCTACCGGGCCCTCTACGAGAAGAGCTCCTACTGTGCACAGGGATAAGGCTGTTTAGTCGGATTCAGGAGTCGGGAAAAGCCGGGTCTCCGACCCCTAACACTCCATACCCAAGCATCATTCCACGTTTTGGACCTGTTCCCGGAGATGGTCGATGGCCGTCTTCAGTTGGAGGAGCCGGTCCAGGTGGACAGGCCCCTGCCACTTGGCAGCCAGCGTCGTGGCCTCCCGGTGAAGCTCCTGGACGATGAAGTCCAACCGTCGCCCGCAGGGCCATTCGAGTAGGGCTTCTCGGAAAGCTTGCACATGGAACCGCAAGCGGTCGATTTCTTCCCGCACGTCGGCCTTCTGAAGGCTCAGGGCCACCTCGCTCCAGAGACGATCGGATTCCGGCACAGCAGGCCATGTCTGAAACCACTGTTCGATCCGCCGACGCCACGTTTCCCGGACCTGGCTCTGGTACTCGGGCCAGACTTCCTCCAGAGTGTCCAAGACCTGGACGACGACACCCAACTCCCGGTCGAGGACTGCTGCGATCCGGGCTCCCTCTTGTCGCCGGAACTGACAGGCCTCCTGGAGGGCTGACTCGAAGGCTTCCTGAACGACGGGCGTCAGGGCCGCCTGGACCTGCTCGACCCGGAGGGTCCACCCCGAGAGGCCAGGAAGCCGAAGCAAGCCGTCTACGTTCAAATGTGTGGGCCATAGGGCCTGCCAGGGCTGAAGGAGCGCCTGGAGCTTTTCCAGGACGGCCTGGAGGACTGGCTCGGGAAGCTGAAGCTCCAGCCAGGCGGGATTCTGATAGCGAGCCCGGACAGAGACCTTGACGTCGCCGCGACGGATGACCTCCAGAGTCCGCTTCTGAAGCGGGAATTCCAAAAAGGTCCACTCGGCCGGGGCCTGAAAATGCCAGGCGAAGTACCGGTGGTTAACGGTCCGGACTTCGACCTCCACGATGGCGTCCGGGGACTCCCGACGGACATATCCGTAACCCGTCATACTGTAGACCGCCATGCCTTCCTCCCTAAAGCCGGCAGTGAGCCGGTCGGCAGATAGGTCAGATAGGACATGCCCGGCCCCGAGCGCTCCCCCGCATTTTAGCCATAATCCACCCCTTGCAGCCTCCAGACCCCGCCCCTTGAGGTCCCGTTCGGGGTGGTTCAGCATCTCCTCCCGAATCCCGAGGTCCGTATCTAGCTCGGTAAGTCTTGACTTATATTACACGGGATGAGGCTGTAAAATAGACAGATGTCCTGGTATCGAACCGGGTGACGGTTTCTTCCACTGCCTTATCGTCTTATTACCCTTACCTTACTACTTGGAATCCCCTACCATGACCCAAGGCCGCTGGATGGGTTTGGACCTGGGCCTCCGATGGTGGGGCGTGAGCCTATCAGACGTCGACCGCAAGACGGCTCGGCCCCTCGCCGTCTTGCCGGCGTCCGACCGTCCGGCTTGCGTCCGCCGGATTCAGGCGTGGCTCGGAGACTATGGCGTGAGCCGGGTCGTCATCGGCCTGCCCTTGTACGAAGGTCAGTGGACGCGTACGACCGAGATGGTATTCGCTCAAGCAGGCTATTTGCGTCGGCGCCTGCGGGGGATGCCGCTAGGATTCGTCGACGAAAGGGAGACCTCCCAGGATGCCCGTCTTTACACGGCTACTGGCAAGCGGGACGACGCCTGGGCGGCGGCGCTTATCCTTCAGCGGGCCCTGGACGACCCAGGGGCGGTGTGGTCCTGGGACGACGTCCGGTCCCTTCGTCGCCGGTCGTTATCGGCGTCAAAGGTCCGAGACCCGGACTTCCAGCCCCCCGAACTCTGAATCCCGCATCCGAAACATGGACATCCACAGATACCTCGAACGCTTAGAGGACCTCGTCGTCTGGCGAAGCCGCCACTTGGCCCGGTGGCTTCGGGGGGAAGTCTCTCTCCGGATGAGCGAGTTGTATGCTCACTTTGGGGACATTCTAAAGGAAAGTGCTGTCCGGACTTTCCTGGAGGCGGCTCGCATCCAAGCCACTCGATCTCCTTACGAATGGGTCGCTCCCATGCGGATGGCCCTCTGGCTTCACTGGGAATCAGCCACGATCGAGAGCCTCGAATCGCTCTGGGGCGCATGGGGCGACCGCCTCGGGTCCGAAGACCGATCCTTGGCCCAAGTATGGCGTGAATTGCTGCAAGCCGGTAACTTGGAGGTCGCCCGACGGTTCATCCAGGGTCTGGATGCCCGGAACACAATCCGTCTCCAGTGGCTGACCCACTGGCAGGCCGTCTTGCGGGCCTGGCCGATCACCGACGGCCGCCAATTCTATACCCGCTGGCAGGGGTGGGACTTGAGGGCCTGGGAAACTCAGCGCCAGATGTGGCTGGATGCTCAAGAAGCCCAGTACTTCGAGCTCTACGAGACCCACGTCTCTGCCGAATCGGGCCAACTCCCGCATTGGTCGGTCCTCTTCCGATGGCCAGCCTCGGCCGAGGCCGTCGCCCGACGGTTGGTCCCCGTGGGGTCGGCTTTGATCGATTTCCTTTGGAAATCCGTCTTACAGGCACCCGAGGAGGGTTATGTCGAGGTCCAATGGTGGGAGACGTCCGAGTCGACCCCCATCGTCGGGGCCCACGCCCTCTTCGACGGCTCGACGCTGTGGCTTTTACGCAGTGCCGGGTCGTCCCTTTGGGACGTCTGGGAGCGCCTCTTCCTGTGGGGCCGGGCTCAACCCGCCCTGTGGACTCCAGAGGGATATACATGGACCCGCCTGGCCGGGGGGGACCCAGCCGTCTGCCTGGGATGGGGCCTGTGGTGGGCTCGATGGCTCAGTCGCCCCAGCTTCTGGCAGGCCCTTCGATGGGAACCTCAATGGGACGAATGTCAGATGGGTCTGACCTGGCTGGACACTTGGCTGGGTCGTTGGTGGGCGAGTCTGGCCCTGGCCCCCGTCGAGATGATGGGGATTCCGGTCACCGAAG
>JANXAA010000072.1 GCA_025061865.1 Acidobacteriota bacterium
GGGCTGACCGCAGAAGGATTGTACGGAGCTCCTCGGCCGTGTAATAGTCCAAACGATGGACGATACCGAACCGGGCCCGGAGGGGCGGCGTCAAGAGACCGATCCGGGTCGTCGCCCCGACGAGCGTGAAGCGCGGCAGTTGCAAGCGGATCGTCCGGGCATTGGGACCCTGCGTCAGGACGATGTCGACTCGGAAGTCCTCCAAGGCCGGATAGAGGACTTCCTCGCAAGCCGGATGGAGACGGTGGACCTCGTCAATAAATAAGATGTCGCCGGCCTCCAGGTTCGTCAGGATGGCCACAAGGTCGCCTGGGCGTTCGATGGCCGGGCCAGACGTGATCTTGATCTGGACGCCCATCTCGTGGGCCAGGATACTGGCCAGGGTCGTCTTCCCCAGACCCGGCGGGCCGTACAGCAGGACGTGGTCTAAGGGCTCGCCTCGAGCCTTAGCGGCCTGGATATAAATCTCGAATTTCTCCTTCAGTTTGGCCTGGCCGATGAAGTCCCGCAAGTTCCGAGGCCGCAGGAGGTTATCAAAGGGGGCGTCCTCCTGAAGGCGGAGGGGCGTCACGACCCGTTCCGTCCACCGCGTGTCTCGATTCGACCGGAGCGTGCCCATGAGTCGGACTCTACGGCCTTTGAAGGGTGCGCCGAGGAGTACAGGGGTATTTTAACCCAAGGGGCGACCTCGTGGACAAAAGCCCTTAGCGAGCGGGGCTGGGATGCCTTAGGGGTTCCCGCGAAGTGTCTCGGCGATGCACCAATCCTGCATGCCGGGTCTTCAGGCTACCGGAGGTCTGGCCCGCCTGACGGGGGGACCGTCGCTTCGAGGGTCATGTACCGCAGGTAGAGGTCCTCCAGGTCCTCGTGTAGGAATTCCGACCGGGTGTACTCAGCGATGAGCCGACCTGCTTTCAAGATGCCGACCCGGTCGGCGATGGCCTTGACCCGAAAGACTTCATGAGTCGCCATCAGGATGGCCCGGCCCTCATCCCGAAATCGCCGGAGGAGTTCCATGAGATCGGCCGCTGCCTGGGGGTCCAGACCCGCCGTCGGCTCGTCCAAGAGCATGTTGTCGGCCCGTCGGACGAGAGCGATGGCCAAGGCCAGCTTCTGCCGCATCCCCTTCGAGAAATGGCGGACCCGCCGGTGCCAGTCCCGTTCGTCTAAACCGACCCGCCGCAAGGCATCCGCGTATGTCCCCGGGTCGGGAAGCGTCGGTTGGCCCAGACGGGCGAAAAAATCTAAATTTTGGAGTCCGGTCAGGCTTTCGTAGAGCCGTACGTTTTCGGGGATATAGGCGACGAACTTTTTGGCCTCCTGGGGGGCGCTCGTCACGTCCACGCCGTTGACGTAAGCCGTTCCTGAAGTCGGCGCCAGAAAACCCAGAAAGAGGTGAAGGGCCGTCGTCTTGCCGGCCCCGTTGGCTCCCAGGAGGGCATAGACTTCTCCATTCCGGACCTCGACGTTGAAGTCCAACAACGCTTGGGTCCCGTCCTCATAAGTCTTGGTCAAACCTTGGGCCTTGAGCATCGGTCAACCTCATTCAATGGCGGCGGGTCAGCCGAATGCCCCACAAGACAATGCCCAAGCAAAGCCCCACAAGGACCACGATGAGGAGTCCCAAGCCCCATCCGCCGGACCGGCCTGTCACATGAATCCGGAGGACTTTCTCGTCGGTCGTGACGGGCCGTCCGACAGAGAGGGCCTCGACCCGAAGACGGGCCTCGTAGTCCCCCATAGGCAGGTCTCGGGGTGGCCATAACCGAAGTCGGACCCGCGCCTCGCCGGCTGGCTCCAAGGAAGGAATTGAGGAGAGCGCGACCTCGAAACGCCAGTCCAGAGGCGCTTGGACCGGGAGCCGGACATTGTCGACCCGGCGGGTCCCGACGTTCTGGACGGTGACCTCGACCTCGGCTGCTTGATCCGGCCGGATGACAAGATAGAAGTTCGGGACCTCGACGGCCAGCCGACCGACTCCTCGGGGGATGACCTCTACGAGGGCCTCGGGGCTAGGGAGCTCGGCCCGTTCCAAGTCCGAGAGACCCGCTGATGCCGGAAGCCGGGCCGCTTCCGCCTCTGGTAGACACAAGACGGCAAAGCGGACTGACCGGTCGGGTCGAACTTGCTCGGTCGGCTCGGGGGGCAAATAGAGCCGCAAGGTCAGTCGCAGGTTCGTGGTGCCTTCCGGAAATCGGACTTGGGTCCAACGGGCTGACGTCTGGGGGTCCAGAAACTCGGCCACGACCTCCGACGGAAGTCCGACGACCCGCAAGTGACACACAGGGTCGGCACCGGCAAAGCGTTCCAGGCTGACCTCCCAGGCGGCCGTGCCCCCAAGGTCGGCCTCTTGAGAAGGCGGTTTGACCATGACCCGCACGCCCTGGGATGCGACCTGCATCAAGAGAACCTTCTGGCGGTCTTCCCGGCCGGCATACAGGAGCAAGACTTCTACGGCCTCGGCGTCCTTCAGGAGGATGAATTCCACGCTGGAGGTCTGACCCGGCGATAGGGAAGGGATCCGAACTTGATAGGGGTCGGACACGACGAGGCCGTCCCGCAAGAGCGACACATAGACGTCCCGGAGTTCTAACGGGACCGGAAGTGGGCTGTCGCCGGAGCCCCAACTCTTCAACAGGTCCGCATCGGGTCCGGCGTGACGGAGGACGACCCGGACGTGAATTCGGCCCCATTCGTCGACCCATTTCCGCGCGGCCACGACGAGGACCCGGTGCAGGCCCCCGAGGGCTTGGACGAGAGCTTCTTGGAACTCGACCTGAGCCCGGCGGTAAGCGGCTTCCTTGCGAGAGAAGTCCTCCTCGGAGATGAGGCCGACCTCCCGCATCCGGATAGCCCGATCGTAATCCTTCCGGGCCTCATCCAGTTGAATACGGGCTCGTTGGAGTTGAAAGATCTTGGGCACATCCTGGGCGACCGTCAGAACCCCCCGGCCCAAGAGAAGACTTAGCAAGATCCCTGTGACCCCGATCAGCAGGCCCTTTCGAAGGACTCGGGACGAACGGACGAGTCTAACGCACGTCATAACGCAGAAAGCTGACGTAAGCGCCGGCCAGGAAGGCCACGGCGTAAAAACCCAGCAGGAGGACGTCTATCCCCACGGCCCGCCAGACCTCCGGCCAAGACGCCCACTGGTATTGCAAGTGGGGAACCGACGCCCCTTTGGGGTCGAAGCCCTTCACGATTTCCGTACGGATGCCCATGTATTGGCCGACGGCCGAACCGTACCAGTGAAGCACAAACTTACTATACACCTGATCCCGGACTTCCGTCAGGAACCGCCGGGCGTTGGCCCGTAACGTCTCGACGGCCGTGACGCCCGTTCCGGCGACCTCCGTGAGGACGAACGTGTAGCCACTGACCGGCGATAGGCGGGCCAGGTTGCGGGCGATGCGGATCTGCCCGTGGCGTCGGTTCGTGTAGTCTTGATCCAATCGGTCGACCTCGGCCTGAAGTCGTTGCTCGAAGACTCGGTCGAGGCTCTGGCGGCCCTCCTCGTAAGCTTGCCGAACCTGCAGGAGCTGGCCCCCTTGGGCGTACATCACATCCCAGCCCTTCTCCTTCGGGTCCAGGCCGAATTGGAGGAGTGTCCGGTCAAAGAGGTCCCGCCGGGCCTGATCCCACTCCCGGGTCAAATTCTGCCGAAGCAGCTGCTTTCGCAGGTCGTGGACTTGAGGCGACTCCACGGGATATACGACGGCGGCGACCATCGGGCTGACCTTGGGGATGACCAAGACCATAAGGGTCCATAGAAGCAACAGCGTCACCAGGGCCGTCGTCGAGCGAACGGTCTGGGCCGAAACGAGGACCCCCAGGGCGACCATCGCCAGGAGGAACACCAGCGTCACTCCTATGACGAGCAGAAGTACCCCCGCCCCATGAGGTCCCCGCCAGACCGCCGTCGCCCCCGTCCCGACCAGGACGATCAGGCCGACGACCCCGGCCAGGATCAAAGGGATGAGAAGCAAGACATAAGCCCCCAAGACCTTGCCGACGACGACCTGCCAGCGGGCGACCGGCTGGGCCATCAGCAAGCCCAGGGTACCCCGCTCCTTTTCGCCGGCAATGCTGTCAAACGTGAAGACCATCGCCAGGAGCGAAAGGACGGCTCCGACGACAAACGCCAGGTCCACGGGCCCGAAAATGAAAGCCAGAGGATTGGAGACCTCGCCCTCATGTCGGATCTGGACCCCGCCGTCCCGAGAGACCACGACCTTCGTCGGCAGGACCGGCTCTAGGCCACCGGCGACCCACAGCCACGGCGACGCCGGCCGATAGCCCTCGGCCTGTAGGTCCGGGCCGATTCTCCCTTGGGTCCGTTCCTGATAGTTGGCCCGAGATGCTTCGTAAAAGGACCATCGCTGATAGTAGTCCTGAACGTTCATATACACACTCAGGGGAATGACCAGTAAGCAGAGGACGACGGCGACGACGAACCGATAGCTGACGAGGGGCCTCCAAGAGTTCTTTGCGGATAATGCGGTACATCCCCCTTTCCCCACTCCGAAGCGGGGTCCGACCCTCAGGCGGCCGGATGTCCGTTTCCAGAATTGGCTCCCAGCCGCACTCAGGGGCCGAACTCCTGATTTATTTTAACTATTACTTGATTATAATTTAGGCTTTCGGGTCGTGTCGCTCGCCCAGCATTCACCTCTGCCGATGCCACAGCACGGGCCACAACAAGCGCCGCAACAGGCCAGAACCCTCACGTCTGGCATCATCAGAACCGGGACGACCTCGTCGCTTTGAATTTGAATGTGGTGGCGTAAGAGCATCGGGATGGTGTCCGATTCGACCTCCTGATGGCGCTTTTTGCATTCAGCCCCCGAGAGTTCCGGTTCGCAGAGGAACGGGTCGAAAATAGAGGCATAGCAGGCAAGCTCTGAGGGGTCCCCCTTCGGAAATGTCGGGTCCAAGCGAGCCCATAAGGGGATTCGAGTGTTGGGTCGATTCTTGGTGAGGACCTCAAAGGTCCCGGCCCCTGGAATCGTAAAACGTAAAAGTTGACCTTCCCAGAAGCCGGCTTCTTGTGCTCCGGTAAAGGGTCGGGGTGAAACGACGACGAAACCGAGGTTGCGAATGTTGAAGCCCACATAGAGGCCTAACATATTACAGCGGAGGTCTGGGATCAGGCGGTCATTCCACTTGAGGGGACTCTCCCGCGTAGACAACCTGATTAGGACCCATGTCCCTTGAGTAGTGTTCATCGGACGGAGTACTTGAACACCGACGCCGAGGAGAAGCGCTACCGTCGACAGGCCGATGGCCCCCCCACGAGGATCGACGGGCCAAGTGCCTCATGGTAGACCTTATGAGGATTTTGTCTGACTTTAGTATAGTAAATTCAAGGCAGTCGTAATCAAGCCATAACCGATCTCGCAGGCCCCTACCGCCTCTTACCTGCGACCTGCCGAAGGACTGAACGGCTCTGATTGCCCTCCAGTAGGGGGTCCCCCTATGATGGGGCCGCCGAGACAGGGGGACGCGTCCCCGGAGGGGTCCCGTCGTGAGTCGCATCCGAGACCGTCGAGTCCGGTGGATCGGCCTGACGGGCGGCATTGCCACGGGCAAGAGCGTCGTGGCCCGTATCCTGGCCGCCGACTTTGACGCCGCGGTCGTCGACGCGGACGACGTCGTCCATGCCCTCCTGGCCCCCGGGGGGGCGGCTTATGCCGCGGTCGTCGCCGCCTTTGGGCAAGACGTCCTGAACGCCGATGGCCGGATCGACCGAAAGCGGTTGGGCCGGTGGGTCTTCCAGGACGCCGCGGCCCGTCGCCGTCTGGAAGCTATCGTGCATCCCCTGGTGATCCGGGAGACAGCCCGCCTCATCGAGACCTACCTGGCCGCCGGGGCCTGGCTGGTCGTCGGCGTAGCGCCCCTGATGATGGAAGTCGGCACCCACCAGCGGTTTCCCCTCGTCGTCGTGACCCATTGCTCGGAGGCGACTCAAATCCGCCGGCTTCGGGAGCGGGGCTTCTCTGAGGCCGAGGCCCGTCGTCGCATCGAGGCCCAGTGGCCCGTCGAACAGAAACGCCGGATGGCCGACGTCGTGATCGACACGGAGGGCTCGATGGCCGAAACCCGGGGCCAGGTCCTGGCCCTCGTCGCTTGGCTGTGGCCGGCCCATCCGGCCATTGCCCGATTCCGCCTGGAGGGGATGGCGTGAGGTTACCGACGATCGTTCGCTGGACCGCCCGGTGGCTATTCCGCTTGGGACTGCTCGGGGCCCTGGTCGCCCTCGGATGGTGGCTCCACGAGTGGCTGAACCCCGTCATCCAGATGGAACGGCCCCGTCCCGTCGAGACGATGGAGTGGGCCGGACCGGGGTCGACGGAGCTTGTTCGAGGCCTTATCCCCTACGCAGAGCTCCTGCGGGCCCTGCCGTCGGACTGGCCAGGCTGGGAACTCCAGGAGCCGCCCTACGGGACCCTATTCCAACATCAGACGTATGCGTACACGATGGCCCGCCAGGTATGGGTCCACCCGCCAGCCCAGGTCGAAATCCGGGTCCTGGACGTCCGGTCGGCCCCCTTCCTGGTCGAGAGCTTGGCCCAGGCCGTCGAATTCCGGGAGGAAGCGACCGACCACTATCGCCGCGGCGTCCGCACGCCCGACTACTATGGCTTCGAGGCCTTTTACTATAGAGAAGGGCGGGGCGAGATTCAGGTCATCGTCGGTCGGCGGCTCTGGGTCAGCCTGGACGGCTACGGTCTTCCCTCTGCTGACGCCTTGTGGGAGGGGTTCCGGCGTGTGAACCTTCGCTACCTCCAGGCCCTAGTCCGGAAAATGGGCTGACGGGACAAGTCGGCAGACGGGCCGATAAGCAAGTGAGTGGGTCGGCGGAGGGACAAGACCCGGGAGAGCCCTCCAAAATGCCAGGCGTGCCCCCGTCCGGCTCCAGCCCATTTTCCATTTCACCCAGGCGAGGACGCCCGCGTACATCCGGGTCCCGCTCTCTGCCGACCCGCCTACGGGCCGACTATAATGAATCTGGCAGGGCTCTTAGTATGCCGTCGACACGATATTGGGTCGGATGTTCCGGCTGGTTCTATCGAGGCTGGCGGGGCCTCTTCTACCCAGCCGACTTCCCCATGCACCGTTGGTTCGAGTACTATCAGTCCCACTTTTCCATCGTCGAGATGAACAGCACGTTTTACCGTTTTCCCAAGGCAGCCACGACCCGGGCCTGGGTCCGGCAGGCTCGCCCGGACTTCGCCTTCGTGACCAAAGTCCACCGATCTATCAGTCACTTTCATCAATACGACCGGTGGCCGGCCTTCTACGAGGCGATGGGGCCCTTAGGCGACCGCCTGAAGGGTATCCTGATCCAGCTTCCGCCCTCGGTCCGGATGGATGAGGACTTCTGGCGACGCCTGCTGGTACCCCTTTCCCAGTCCTTTTTCCACTTCGTCGAGTTCCGTCACGTCACCTGGTTTCAGGCCCTGGGTCGCATCATCAAAGACCTGCCACTGCACGTGGGGATCGTATCCGTGAGTGCCCCGGCTTCGACCCACCTGCCCGAGGAGTTGGTCGTGACCCACGAGACGGCTTACGTCCGCTTTCATGGCCGCACGGCCTGGTATCGGTATGATTACAGCGACGCCGAGCTCCGGGCGTGGGCCGACCGTCTCCGGGCAGCTCGATTAAAGCAGGGCTTCGCCTTTTTCAATAACGACGTCGGGGGGTCGGCCCCCCGGAACGCCCTCCGCCTGATGGACCTGTTAACGGGCGCATCGGTGCCGGGCGCTGGGTTTCAGGGAATTGCAAATTGCGGAAGCGAATGGAGGCGTCAGGCATAAGGGGACAAGGGCTGAGCCCGTGGAGTTGCCTGTCTCCTACTTCCCCAATTCACAATTCGAAATTCGCAATCCTTCAGAGCCAACACCCAGGACCGAATGCGGGGGAAGGGTATGATCCGTCATCGATGGACCGTATGGCTTTTCGTATGGGTCGGTGGGGTCCTGGCGGGCGTGCCCGGCCGAGCGCAAGACGTCCGTGCTCGTCTCCAGGCCGCCTGGCAAGCTTTCAAAGAGGCTCGCTTTGAGGACACCCTCCGCCTGGCCCAGGTCGTCTTGAAAAGCACCGACTTACATGAGGCCACCCGTATCGAGGCTCTGGCCCTCCAGGCATATGCCAGCGTGGCCCTGGGGCGCCTCTCGACGGCGGAGGAGCGCTTTCGGGCGATCCTCCAGATTCAGCCGGATTGGACACCCCCTGGGGATGTGGCCAGTCCCCGAATCCTGCGGGTCTTCGAGCAGGCCCGCCAGACGAGCGAGGCCGAGCGAGCCCTCGAGCGGGCCCTGTGGACGAGCTTGCTAGTTCGATGGACCGAGGCCGTCCGGCGGGACGACTGGGTCGAGGCCTACGAAGTTTGGCGACAGGTCGAGCAGACGACTTGGCGACACCCGGAGGTCCGCCGTCAGGTCAAGACACTCGGGTCAGTATGGAACCCTGCATGGAACGAGCTGACGCATTTCCAAAGGGCCCTCCGGGACATGGTCCTAGTCCCAGCCACGCCGGCGGCCTCGATCGGCGTCGGTCCGACGAGCCGGCAAGTCACCCTCCAGGCCTTTTACATGGATGCCTTCCCCGTGACGTGGGAACGCTACGCCGCCGTCGCCCGGGCCCGTGGCCAAACGGTGACCTACCCGCCGGACCGAGCCCGCCATCCCGTCGTGCAGGTCACTTGGGATGAAGCTCAAACCTTCTG
>JANXAA010000073.1 GCA_025061865.1 Acidobacteriota bacterium
TACTGTGGGTCCTCCTCCTTGCTTTCATCGTAGGAAGCCCCGTCCGCTTCCCGAAGACGAATCGCCACATGGCCTATCAGCTGCTCCTTCAGAGCTGGCAGACGGTCAGCCGACAGGCCTTTCAGGTCCGCTTCCGGGGCTTCGCCGGTCTGAATGACCGTCTCCACGTCGTTTGGGGTGAGGTTCTAACGCGCCAAGGCCGGGTCGTCCGACTGAGTGTCGATGGGGAACCAGCGCTATCGGCCGAGAAGAAGCGATCTATTGCCGACCCGATTCGACAGTTCTTCGAAGCCTACGGGACGTCCCGACCCGAGCCGGCCCCGCACTTTGAAGGCTGGATAGTCCCGGAGAGCGACTTCATGCCTCAACTCTACTTTCCTGTATTCCCCCCGGGCGAGCTGGCCGACCGGTCGTCGCTGGCGTTGGAAGACCTTCATCTGTGGCTGAGTCCCGGGGGCCTTCCTTTGCAAGTCGCCTTCCAGGCGGCCGACCGTCAGACGTATATCCTATTCATTGAATGGCGGTCGACGGACGAGACGACGCTGGGCCCTTTGTAAGGGGAGTAACGGACGGCGAAGGGTGAACAGCCAAGGCGGCTCCAGTGAATCCGCATTGGGCGAATGTCTTCTATTTGTTCTCGAGGCGAATGAAGGACGACCGTCTGAAGATAGCCAAGACGACGTGCAATCATACGATGATTTCCCGACTCACTCCACGATCCCTGTCTCAAAAGGATCGAACCGCTTTCATGGCGGATCTTCCGCTTGCCGTTTAGCTTTCGCTGTTGCCATTGCCCTCAGTGCCACGCCATCCCCCGTTACGGCAAAAGCCGGGATTCGGGAACGCCCAAGACACTCAAGATGCGGCTGGCCGCCGGGACGACCTGATTCTGGACGTAATACTCGATGTCGATGCGGTCGACCGGGACGAAGGGGTAGGGGGCCACCCGACGGTACAGGGGCCCCGTCCCCCGTAAGACGACGTAGCCGACCTTATTACCGACCGTCAGACGATGGCCTCGTTCAAGGAGCATTTGGGCGGCGGCGACGTGGGGTGTATTCGCCTTGTACTCGTCTAAGCGCTTCGTCAGGGTCTTCCAGATCACGAGCTTTCGCCAGTCCATCTGACCGGCCCGGAGGTCTTGGACGGCTGACCGCACAGTTTGGACGGCTCGGTCGACGTCTTGGTCCTGGAGGACAGCCGCCAGGACGGCTTCCTGGATTTCCTGGGCCACGGGGGCCCAGTCGCCGCGCACGACTTCTAGGCCGACGATGTCGAGGGTCCCGGCCTCGGTCAGGCCGGCGTAGCGCTTTTTCGCTTCGGTGAACAGGATACGCCGGTAGACCCGCTCGAGCTCGATATCCATGTGGAGACGGTTCCGGATCCGCTCGATGAGGGCTTGCATCCGGTCGGGTTCGTAGAGGACGAAGAGGGAATCCGTGTCGCCATAAATGACGGTCAGGCCCAGCTCGCCCGCCCATTCGATGGCCTGCTGGATCGTCCAACGGCCCCAGTCCGCGACCGCCTCGGCGACGGGCCGGGCATACCAGCGGGCCCCCAACCAGCCGGCATAGCCGTAGACGGCATTCGTGACGACTTTGATGGCCTTTTCCTGGGCCGCCAAGAGGCGGGCATGGGGATCGTCGGGTTGTACGGCCCGACGTCGTTCCTTCACAGCTTGGCGCGCCTCCAGCAGACGTCGCAGGACGGTCCGGTATACGCCGTCGGGCTGTTTCCGAAAGCGGTGGCCCGTCGTCGGGGCTTGGAAGGTCTCGTCGGCCGAGACCTTCTCCGAGGGCGGGACGTACGTATCCGGGGAGATGTTGTAGAGGAGCATAAGAGTCGGATACATGGACTTAAAGTCTAAGACAGCCACGTCCTCATGAATGCCCAGACGGGGTTCCAGGACGTATCCGCCTACATAAGGCACGTAGGGTTGTTCTCGGCGCTTTGGAGCCAGCTCGCCCGACCGGTGGGCCTCCCGGAGGAGGAAGTGCTCGACCCGAAAGCCGGCTGCCGCCGGACCGACCTGGTCGAGGGGGAGGCCCGTCAGGCGAGACAGCTCTACGGCGTAGTGCCAGAATGTCTGACTGACTTGCCCCAGCGTCCGAAGTCGTCGTTCGAACCACTGCCGGGCCGCCGCCGGGTCTTGCTTCCAGCGTTGGGCCCACGTCCAGTCGTCCCATTCCTCGAAGTCCGGTGCCAGACCCAGGTAACGGGCGACCCGTTCGAGCGTCTCGAGCTTCACTTCCGAGATCTCGAGGGCGAAGTCCAAGACGTCCACGTTGGCTCGGCCTGTGACGGAGATGTGTCCGTACAGGCTCGGGTGGGGTTCGGACCCGTCTCGGCCGACGGCCAGGGCCAGGCCGTGGCGGTGAAAGCGTTCCAGCAGGTACGGCCAGTCCCACCGGTTGACGCCGTATCCGAAGACGACGTCCGGCTGAAGGCGAGACCAAATCTCCAGAAACTGCTCGAGCAGGCCGCGTTCCTCGCCGGTCCGCACATGGCACGTCTGACCGTCGTACAAACCGATGATGACGACCGGGTCCCGCTCAGGGAGCATGATCCCCTCGGCCTGCCAAGGGAGCATGCCCCAGGTGACAAAGCGCAGGTCCGGCGGCGGAAGCGTCTCGTCGACGAGGACCGGGTCCTCGGCCACGACCCGACGGACTTGGAGACCCGTCTCGGCCATCGGTCGGTCGGATGCCAGGAGGGGTTCGACCCGGCATGTCCACCACGTGGACGGGGTCAATTGGCAGTCCAGTAGGTACTGGACAGACCAACGGATATCGTCTTCTAAAGCCGACTCGATGCCGGGGATTTTGCGAAAGGCCTGGGCAAGCCTTCCCATGGCGGCCGCATCGACGGCCCGAGTCTGGACCTCGACGACCCGGCGGGGCCGGCCTTGCCAGCGGCGTTCGACGACCCGAGCGGCGACAAAGTCCTTCAGACGTGACCCTTGGGCCGTGACCTGAGCCTGCAAGCTCTCGACGTCCGCGTCCTCTCGGGGGAGCAGATAGAGACGGGGCCACCGCCGGTCGTCGATCAACAGGACCCGCTGGCCGTCTTCCGTCACGCCCCACAGCCACATCTCAGGGCGTTCGGACCGGACTTCGTAGTTGAGGTCTAAGAGCCAGAAGCGTAGCCGTTCCATGATATCCCCCTCGCGGGGGACCGATTTGATCAGGCCGGCCGGTCGAAGGGTTCGGCCGGCGGGGACATCCCCGGCGTCGGCTGGAATTCAACCCACAGGCGGCGTTCGTGGGGTTGAAACAGGAGATCGAGGTCCGGTAGGAGAACGATTTGGTCGCCGTCCAAGAGTGCCCCGACGATGAGGTCAGCCAGGGCCGTATCTGGGAGGGGCGGGACCGGCTGGATTTGAGGCAGGACGACCCGAAGCAGGGCATGCGCCTCGTCGACGACCAGGCCGGCAGAATACTGCTGGATCCATGTCACGACGATACGGGTCTGGCGCGTCACGTCCGCCGGAACGCCAAAGCGCTTGCGGAGGTCCAAGACAGGGATCAGCTCACCCCGTAGCTCGATCAGGCCCTCGATGAAGGGCGGCGCGTTCGGCACGGGCTGGGCCGGTCGGTACCGCAGGATTTCTCGAAGGCGCTCGACCGGCTGGGCCATCCTCAGGGTGCCGACCCGAAAACTCAAAAAGACGTATTCAGGCGCTTCCCGGAGGGATTCGAGCACCGCCGCGGCCATCCGCCCTCTCCATCATGAGAATTGCCGTCCTTATAGATGACACCCCCACGTCCGCCCAGAGGTCATCAAATCGCGCCGAACAGCGGGATCCGATGCGACGAAGTCGAATTAGTCCTCCACGTCGGTGGCACTTTCGGCGGCCATGGGGGCTTCTTCAGCGAGGGCCCGTTTGACGCGACGGACGCGAGACTTGGCTTGCTCGACGGCCAGCTCGGCCTTATCCCGGAGGGATTCAGCTTTTTCCCGCAGGTACTGACGGGTCTCCCGGCCCGAGGCCGGTGCATAGAGTAAAGCCACGGCGGCCCCGACGATAGCACCGACGACGAAGGACAAGGCCACTTCTAAAAAGGTCGCTCCGTTCCGCTCCGCCATGTTTGAATCCTCCTCCTATCAGGCGATCCGACCGATTATACCTTAGATCGAGGTAGGCCTGATGTCAAAGGATGCGAGCGGAACGGGATAGCTCATCGGCCCGCCGAAGACAGCCGCCCAGCCGGTCGGGTGGACAGGGCCTCGTCTTGGGCGGATGGGGCATACCGGGATTTGGGCCTTCGGACAGCTGGCATCCCCGGGTATCCGCAGGCCTAAGGTTATCCCCTTCCCCTCTCCGGCCACCCCAGGGCCCCTATTTGCCCATCTGCCGACCGGCCTATCTGCCCAAGATAGCTTCGGTCGGATGCAGGAAGGCCGTTTGGCCGAGGCGGATGACCCGGCGGATGCGGCGGAGGTCCCGGACCGATCGGAGCTCCGTCGCGTCGAAAAGGACGAAGTCGGCTGGACTCCCGGGTCGGAGGGGCATTGGCCAGGCCAGGACTTCATAGGGCCGCCAGCAGGCCATCTGCACGATGTCTCGAAGAGGAACACCGGCCCGTTCGAGCCAGCGAAGCTCCCAGTGGAAGCTCCAACCGGGCGGTGTGTGCACGTTCGGCGTGTCGGTCCCGACGACCATCCGAACGCCGGCCCGGTAGGCCATGACGATAAGTCGTAAAATCCGAGGCCAGACCGCTCGGGCTTGCTTCTGCGAGTCAGGTCCTTGAAGGCGATAGGATTTCGCTCGCCACCGCTCCCGGAGCCATCGGGGCACGTACCGCTCGCCCGGCGTCTGGCGGACGAGAGCCACGGCCAAGACCGTCAGCGTCGGCGTCCAGAGGACGCCCCGGCAGGCCATTTCGTCGAGAAGTCGACGGAGGCGATCACTCTGGAGATTTACAAGCGCCCAGAACCGGAAATCCTTCATCGGCCAGGGTATAGCATCGACCTCGGCGGCGAACCGTCGGGGAATGAGGCCGTCGACGGGACCGAGGCGGACGTGTTCAAGGCTGTCGATGCCCCAGGCGAGGACCGTCCGCCAAGGGACCTGGCCGAGGTGACCCATCACGCGGAGGCCGTGACGGTGGGCTTCCCGAATCAGGGTGGCTAGGAGCGCCGGCGGCAGACGGTGATAGGCCTTAACCCATTCGACGCCGGCGTCTTGGTGCTGGCGGACGACGGCCCGGACGTTCTCAACGCTGCGGACGACGACGCTCAGGGCTGGCCATCGGGGCGGGTCTCCGTCTACGAGAGGACCCGCTGACGAGACGACCGGCCGTTCGGTCTCCGGGACCGATCGGAGCGCCAGCACGGCTGGGAACGGGCTTCCCGCCTCCCGCAGACCCGTGACGCCCCATCGGAGCATATCCGACAGGAACTCCCGGTAACGGGCCAGGTGCACATGCATGTCGACAAACCCGGGTAAGCGGGCCCGGCCCCGGCCGTCGTCGACGACGGCGCCTTCGGGGAACTCGGAGGCCGCCGGACGAACCCAGGCGATGCGGCCACCCTCGACGGCCACGTCGGATTCGACGTTCGACACCGAGCCGTCTGGCTGTCCAAGTCGGACCCGTCGGAGGACCCACAGACGCATGGTGTTCGTGAGATGCAAGACACGGGATAAGGTCCCAGAGAAAAGGGACCACCGTCCCCAGTCCAGGTCCTAAACCTATAGAGTCTCAGGCTGAGGCCCCCGAGTCGACCGAGGCAGGTCTGGGTTCCATGGTCTGTAGGCCTTACCTACGACCTGACACCTGGCACCCAGGACCTCGCTAATTACTCCTGCGGGGGCTTGCCGACGAGCAGACCGCCGCCGAGACCGTGCTTCTGTAGGAGGTCGTTGACCTGCTGAGCCGCGTCTCGCAGAGATTCGTAAACCTTTCCGACTTGGGCCTTATACTCGGCTTGCAGCTGCCGGAAGAACGCCATCTGGTAGGGCGTCGGGGCGGCCAGGACCTGGTCGATATCGGAAAAGAGGGACCGTACATGATCAAGGAGCTTCGGCCCGTACCCGTAGGCGAGGGTCGTATCCCGGACCAGTTCTTTCCGAAGCGTTTCGACTCCTTGAAGAGTTTCCTGGAGGGCCCTCGTCACCTCATCCGGGGCCTTACCAGTGGCTGTCCGAAGAGCGCTTTGGAGTTGCTTGGCTTGAGCCTCGACGCTGTCCAGCGCCCGGAGGGCGTCGTTCAGACCGGACATCATGTCCCGGAGTCGCAGGGCCGTATCGTGGGCCGCCTGGAGGTCAGAAGCCGAGACGTCCAGGGTAGGGTCCAGCCGAACGTCTACGGTCTGGGTCCACTCGTCGGGACCGACGATGAGCTTGACCGTGTAAGTCCCTGGTAGGACCCGTGGCCCCCGAGGAGCACCGAAGAAGGAGACCTCGCCCTCTTCAGCCTCCCGCCGCGGTCGGGGCGGTTCGTATCGAAGGTCCCAGGCGATGCGGTTCAGGCCCTTCTCGCGAGGCAGTTTCTTCAACTCCCGGATGACCTTTCCGTCGGGACGGAGGATTTGGATTTTGACCTCGACCCTCTCGTCGGGTGGTTCCCTCAAGTAGTAAGTGATCAGTGCACCGTAAGGCGGATTCTCAGCCCGGAAGGGCTTGTCGCCGAGAGTGATCCGAGTCCGGATCGTGTCGAACAAAAGCGCCGGTCGCAGCGGGAGCAAGTAAGCCGGCTTCTGGAGGTCAACTGTCGGGAGGACTTGGAGGAACGTGATATCGTCCAGGATCCAGATGCCCCGGCCGTGAGTCCCGACGATCAGGTCGTTGTCCCGGGGGTGGACCTGGATGTCGTGGACAGCGACCGTCGGGAGGTTCTTCATCTGGAGGGGGACCCACTGACGGCCGCCCGTGAAGGACACGAAGATACCCAGCTCAGTCCCTACATACAGGACGTTCGGGTTTCGGGGGTCTTCCCGAAGGACGTGGACGTAACCCTTCTCAGGGAGGTTCCCCGTGATGTTCGTCCAAGTCTGGCCGAAGTCGGTCGTCTTGAAGACGTAGGGCCGGAAGTCGTCGAACATGTGGCGGTCGAAGGTCACATAAGCGACGCCGGCACCAGTCCGAGAGGGTTCCACGTGGGAGACGGGCGAGTTCGGGGGTAAGCCCTTGATGTGGATAGAAACGTCGGCCCAACGCTGGCCGCCGTCGGGTGAGACCTGCACGTTCCCGTCGTCGGTCCCGACCCAGAGGACGCCTTTCTGGACAGGCGACTCCCCGACAGCCGTGATCGTGCAGTGGTACTCGGCTGTCGTGTTCTCGGGAAAGACGGGCCCGCCCGCCGTCTTCTGCTTTTCGGGGTCGTTCGTCGTCAGGTCTGGACTGATGATCCGCCAAGTCCGACCGAAGTCGGTCGACTGAAAGAGGACATTTGCCCCGAAGTAAACCGTGTCGGGGTCGTGGGGCGACGGGACGATGGGGGCATTCCAGTTGAAGCGGTACGTCAGCTCGCCGACGGGGCCACCGTCGTTCCGCTTCGGCTGGGGGCTCGCGTCTTGCTGACGGGCCTTGGAGAGCTCGGTCCGCAGGATCCCACCGCCCTGGAATTCCGTCAGGTAGAGGTCGGGATTCTTGGGATGGATGGCGACGTGGAAGCCGTCCCCATAACTGACGAGGTACCAGAAGTCGTTGGGGATGACGGCAAAGTGGCGGGTCCGGCTCGGCCCGCACCAGGTCCCGTTGTCCTGGAGGCCACCGCACACGTAGTAGAAGGGTTCCCGCAAGTCGTAGGCGACCTGATAGAACTGACCCAGGGGGATCGTATTAACGTATTCCCAGGTCTCGCCCCGATCGTGGGACAGGAAGAGGCCGCCGTCGTCACCGACCCACAGGCGGCTCGGGTCCGTGGGGTCGATCCACAACGTGTGGAAGTCCCCGTGAGCCGAACGGGCGATCCGCCGGAAGGTCTTGCCCCCATCGAGGGACACGAAGAGGCCCAAAGACATAGCGTAGACCCGGTCTGCGTCAGCCGGGTCGACTCGAATTTCCGCGTAGTAGAAGCCCCGGTTCACGATGTGCGGTTCCTTATACACAACCCGGAACGTCTCGCCCCGGTCGTCCGAACGATACAACGACCCTTCCCGGGCCTCGACGATGACGTACACGACGTGCGGCTGACTCGGGGCGACCTTGACACCGATCCGGCCCATCAGTTGGGGAAGGCCGTTCGTCAGCTTCTTCCACGTGCGGCCGCCGTCGACGGACTTGTAAACGCCGCCCGCCTCGTCGCCACTCTCGAACTTCCAGGGCTTTCGCTCGAAATGCCACAAGGCCGCATACAGGATGTTGGGATTCGAGGGGTCCATCTCGAGGTCCGACGCCCCGTGGCGGTCGTCCGTGTAGAGAACCTTCTGCCAGGTTTTGCCACCGTCGGTCGTCATGAAGACGCCCCGATCGGGATTGGGCCCGAAGACGTGACCGATGGCCGCCACGTAGACGATGTCTGGATTCGCCGGATGGACGATGATGCGGGAAATGCGTTCTGTGTCCTTCAGGCCCATGGGTCGCCAAGTCTTTCCGCCGTCGGTCGACTTGTAGACGCCGTCGCCGAAGGACACGCTGTTCCGGGGATTGTCCTCGCCGGTCCCGACCCAGATGACGTCCGGATGGCCCGGCTCGAGGGCGATGTCCCCGATGGAGATCGTCCCCTGCCGTTCGAAGATCGGCGTCCACGTGATCCCCCCGTTGGTCGTCTTCCAGAGACC
>JANXAA010000074.1 GCA_025061865.1 Acidobacteriota bacterium
CCACAAAGGGGACATTCGGAACGTCCAAGACTTCAAAGAAGAGGCCCTGATTGGCCAGGGGATTTCCGCGCGCGTCCGTCAGGCGGGCAAAGATAGTCGCCGAGGCCGTACCCTCTGTATTAATATCGATGTTGTCGGGCTGGATATTCAGGATCTTGAGGACGTACAGGGCCGTAGCATGACTGTCAGGATCAGGAATAGCCACTTCCTTTACCTGCTTGCAACTGATGGAGAATATCAACGAGGATATCAACAAAACAGCCGCCCAGAGACCCCGGTCCTTGACCCACCGACCGATACGCGCCCAGACCCAAAAGCTAAGGGCCTGGGCCGAATTCGAGACTCGCAATTCGGATTTCGAACGGTGAGGACGCCCTCCACTTTGCATGACCGACTCCTCCTAAAGTAGGGCGAAGGGCAAGTGGTGAATCGCCCCTTATCAGCTCACCCTTCGCTACTGGGCTGGAGGAACAAAACATTTTACGACCTCCAGCCCAGGGGCGAAGAATCCCCTCCAGCCCTTTTTAATCCCCTCTGCCAGCGCTTCTCACCAGAAAAAAGGCTCACCCTTTGTATCCTCTGGCCCTGAACCCAAACACCTCACTTGTATCCTTGCTGTCCATGGGCCCAAGGTCCGAGGTTCTATTGCTGATCCGCCCAGTTGGCAAAGTGAATCTCCAATCGGGCATGCGTCGTCACGTTACGCCCGAACAGGTCGTGGCCGAAGAACGTGAGAAGCGCGTACGCCGAGATTTCCCTTTCGCGACCCCCGAAACGCAGGCCCCAAAGGGGGTCCTCCAGTTTGGCCTGCGCCTTAACGACGACGATCTCACCTGCACCCGTTCCGTTGACGGGAACCCGGATGTTCGTCACAGCATCAAAGGGAAAGGGCACATGCACGCCCGGCCGGTTCTGACCGTCAGGCCGAAAGTACTCGACTCGGTAGCGGATGACGATGACATCATTGAAAGGAGTCGGCTCGATAGCCAGATTCAGCCAGTCATTCCGGAAATCGACCCTCGCCGTGTCTTCAAATACGGTCTCCTGACCCGTGTCGGGATCGATTCGGACGACATCCGAAGCGAGCCAGTCACTTTCCTGGCCTTCGGCATTCCGAGCTGTGATTTTGATAACAGTTAACTTGACGCCTGCCGTGCTTTCGTCTTCCAGAGGCGAGCAGGCGACCCACTGGGAGCTAGCCAACGCCAGGGCCACCAAGCTCAAGAAGTAGACACCCATCCCCAGGACGCCCCTCATGCGCCCTACTCCTTTCGCTGTTTTCCGTCCGTTCATAGCCCTCCCCTCCTCAAGATAGCTTAGCGACACGAGGCGTCAGGAAAATTAGGAGTTCACTGTTTTCCTGAAGCAAGTTCCGGTTCTTGAAGAACCAGCCGAGGATCGGGATCCGGTGGATCCAGGGAAGCCGGGCCTGTACCGCCTCCTCATTGGCTCGGATGATACCCCCCAAGACGACCGTCGAACCGTCCCGGACGAGCAGGACTGTCTCGGCTTCCTGCGTGAGGATGGGCGGGATCCCCAAGACCAGGCGACCGAAGTCCGGTCGCTTATTTTCCACGCGGACCTTCAGGATGACCGAACCGTCGGCTGTGATTTGGGGCGTCACGTCCAGATTCAAAGTGGCATTCACATACTGGACCTGGATGGTATTATTGACGATCGTCTGGACGGGGATTTGGTCGCCTGACTGGATATTGGCCTTTTGATTGTTTTGGGTCGAAATGCGGGGACTCGAGATGACCCGCGCCAGGCCGGCCGATTCGAGGGCCATCAAAGCCAGGTCTAACCGGAAGGTATCCATCACAGAACCGAAGGATAGGAGCATGGCACCCGTCGGCGCTTGAAGAGTCGGTAGATTAACAGCGTAGCCTCCCAGGGGGTTACCGGTAATGCCTGTCGTAGCCTGGATGACATTGCCGCTAAAGTCGATGTTATTAGGAAACACGAGGCTCGTCGAATTCCCCAAGGCCGGCGACATCAGACCCCGGAAGCCCCACTGGATGCCCAACTGCTGGGTGAAGGTCCGCCGGGTCTCGACGATCCGGACTTCGATGTTGACTTGGGGGATCGGCGTATCCAGGGTGGCGATGAGATTCAAGATGTTCGGCATATTCACGTCGGACTCTTTGATAATAAGCGTATTGGTCCGCTTATCGACGAAGATCTCTCCCCGGGGTGTCAAAAGACGGGAGGCCAACTGTTGAACTTGATCCGCATCGGCATAACTCAGGGGTTTAATGACGGTTTGGAGCGTACCGATGTTTTCCTGAAGTTTCTGGCGTTCTTCGGCCTCTTTCCGGAGGTCCTCGATGGGAGCGACCCGTAAGACGTTGCCCTCTAAGACGTAGCCGAGGTTCAGCATCCGCAAGACCAAGTCGAGCGCCTGGTCCCAGGGAACGAACCTAAGGCGCAGGACGGGGATCCGGTACTGTTCGCCTTCGACCTTAGGGTCCAGCAAGATGTTGAGGCCGGAGATATCGCTAAAAACACCCATTAAGTCCTTGACATGGACGTCGGTGAACTCCAGGGTAATCGGCTCGCCTTCATATTTCTTCGGGCCCGTGATGGCCTGCTCTTTAAAGATAGCCAGCTCTTGCGCTTTCTTGGCGGCTTCTGGGTCCACCTGCGCCTGGTAGAAGACGATGTCTCGCGTGTCGAAAAACCGGGGGTCCCAGTCCGGGGCGGATAAGGGAGGCGCCGAGCCAGAGGCTGGAGACGACTTCTCAGGAGTCGGAGACTGGAGGCCCGGCACCTGGGACCCAGGGCCCGGGACCCCGGCCTGGGCGGGCATCTCTACGGTCGGCGGGGCCGGCGGCTCTGAGGCCGGGCGTGTACCCGACGAAGCCGATATCGAGGCCGTCTCCGGGTATCTCGAGGACCCTTCTGGCGGGGCCGGTGCTGGCGTCGGGACTGTCTCGCGGGTAGGGGCCGCTTCGCGGTCCGGACTGGACGGCTCATGGGTCGTGGCTGATGGTTCATGGCTTGCCGTCGCCGCTGGGAGGCGGACCAAAGCGATACGGAGGCCGTCTGGCTCGACCTGTACGTCGGGTCGCAGGTCTTCAGCCGTCACCTCCATGACGACTCGGGTCACAGGACTCGGCTCCGCCTGGAACTGGGCGACCCGCAGTTGCTTGAGCCACGCATGCTGGGGTGACCACTTCCAAACCAAGGGCTTGAATCGCAGAGGCTCGATGTCAAAGACCCAACGGACAGGATTCGAGAGACGCGAGGGCTTCCATCGAGTCCCCAAAGGTGAGCCGTCCACCGTCAACTTCACGATCACGGCGGTGTCCTCTGACTGAAGGACCGCCACGTCCCGGGCTGTAGCCGGTGCGACCGGTGGGGCCGGCCCTGAAGATGTCTCGCCGTTCGGACCCACCGACTTGGGCAAGGCCTCAGAATCGCCCCGAACTGACACGTCAGAAACTCGTAGGACAAAGCCACCGGCCTGGGGACGGACTTCATAGGGGAGGACTTGGTTTCGTTCAATGCGGACCTCGTGACGTTCGGGCGTGGCCCAAACGCGCCGGACCTGGGGAGAGCCGACCGAAACGGGCGTGGCCAGTCGGTCTAGGTTCGCGTCGGCCGGCAAACGAAGGACGAGGTCCAAGCCCTCCTCGGCTACCTCGGGGCGGACGGCCGAATCGAATGCAAAGACCAGGTCCGTGGCAGAAGCCGTGACGTGGAATGAAAAGTCCCGGAGTTCAGTAGCGCCCGAGGGTCGGGGCCACATAAACCCCCATATCAACCCCAGGATCAGCCCCAAGCTCAGGATCAACCCCAGGCCCCACAATTTTCGAGATTCGAAATCCGAATGAGACACTGTCAGACCCCGATCTTTCATAAAACCCTCCTTCCAGGAGCGGATAGTGGGTGGCGAGTAGCAGGATACAGAGACCCCCGGGGGTGTTTCCACCCCCTTCTCGGGGCCCCAGACGCCCCCTCTCAGTCCGTAGCCCCTTCATCAGCCATTCGCTATTCGCAACCTACCGGCCCGGAGGCCGAGTGCGGGTGGCCGTCGGTCTCGGCGTCTCCGCCGGCGGCTCCACATAGGTGTAGGTCTCGACCCGCATGTCGACTTGAAGCAAGGGCGGGCGCCGGTTGACGTCCTTGACCTCGATCTTGAAGTCACCGATGTTGACCAGTCGGTCCATAGCGGCGACCCGCTCGGCGAAGCGGCCAAAAGAGTGGTAGTCACCCATCACGACGATATTCAGGGGGTGAACTTGATAGGGTTGAGTCGGTCGGTCTTCCGGGGTCTGCGGCTTAAAGGATGTCATCTGGAGACCCGCTTCCTTGGCTCGATTCGAGACCTCGCTGAAAACGGTCTGAATTTCTAAAACACTGGGCAGGATCTTCTTGAGCTGTTCGATTCGGTTCGTGTACCGCTCGATCTCCGCCTGGAGGAGCTGGAACTTCCGTTGGGCGACTTCCCCTTCCTCGATTTTGGCTCGAAGCTGGCTCAGCTCCCGTCGCCGAGCCTCGATCTGTTCGACCGTCCCCTGGTAGTAGAAGAAGTAGAACAAGGCGATCAGTAGGACGTCGGCCAGGACAAACACGCCGATCTGGCCCCACAGGGGAAGACGTTTGAAATCGTCCGCCAGGGCCATCCGTCACCTCCCTACTGGGCATTATTGTCGGGGGGTCGGTGAAGTTTCGGCAGGAGGCAGGGCCAGGGGGTTCGTGATCGCCCCGTTGATCACAAATTTACCCGTCTCCTGGCCCGGCGGGACTTCCCAGGAGACGATGCGCACGTTCTCAAAGTAGTCGGTACGGTTCAAGTGGTTGACCAAGTCCGTTAGCGCCCGTTCTTGCCGGGCAAAGCCCTCGGCGACGAAGGACCCGCCCGTCGCAGAAAATCGGCTCAGCCAAGCCAACTCGGGCATAGACCGAGCCAAGTCCATCAGGACATGGCCCGGTAGGGTCCGGGACCGAGCTAAGGCGTCGATAGCCTGAAAACGCCGCTCGACGGCGTCCTTCCGCTGTTGAAGCTCGCCGACCTTGTTCAGGACGGGCTTAAGGCTCTCCAACTTGGCCTGAGCCTCAGCGACTTGCCGACCCAACGCTTGCAATCGATTCGAGAGGGTCATGTATGCGTAGGCGATGCCGGCCAGACCCAGGGCCAGGACCAAGAGTCCGCCGACGAGACCCGGCAGGGCCGTCGGCTCCGCCCGCTCCGTCGGTTCGACTCGAGGCGGACTGATCAGGTTGATCTCGATCATGACCTATCCTCGGGGCTCCAAGTCTCAGGTCCCGGGTCCCGGGTCCCGGCACCCGGTGCCTGACACCCGGCACCGGTTCATCCCTGCCGCAGGGCCAACCCGACGACGACGGCCAGGGCCGGACGTTGCTCTTCTAAGAACTCGGGGTCGACGGCCGAGGTGTCCAACATGCGCGTGGGGTCCATCAATTCGGTCGGCGCCCCGATAGTCTGCTGGACGAACTCCTTGAAGCCCGGCGTCAGGGCCCCGCCCCCGCTCAGGAGGACTCGACGAATTTCGACATCCTGAAAATTTTGCTTAAAAAATCGCATCGTTTTAGTGATTTCCCGTCCAAAGTCCTGAAAGATCTGCTGAAAGTAGGGTCGGATCTGCTCCATCCGGAGTTCGTAACGGCCTCGCTTGGCCAGTTCCGCCTGATCGTATGTCAGGTTGAACTCGGCCCGGACTAGTTCCGTCAGCGAACGCATCCCGACCATGGCGTCCCGGACGAACAACGGCTCGGTTCCCTGCACGATGTTCATGTTCATCTTAGTCGCCCCCACGTTCAGGAGGGCGATGACCGTCCGGGACCGAGCCAAATCGGGATAGTTAAACTCGTAGGCATTCTGGACCGCAAAGGCGTCGATGTCTAGGACGACGGGCTCGACCCGAGCTTGGTGGAGGGTATCCAAGTACATCTGCGCAAAGTCCTTCTTTAGGGCCACGAGGACGGCTTGCACCTGCCCGGCGGTGCCGGCCGACTCTAAGATATGATAGTCAATCAAGACTTCCTCGCGGGAAAAGGGCAGGTACTGTTCGGCTTCCCACAGGATAGACTCATGGAGTTCGGTCCGGTCGGCTGTCGCCGGGACGGTCACCCGCTTGACGAAGACGGCACTCCCGGACACAGAAAAGGCGACCCGGCGGCTTCGAATCAGGGCTTGGTCCATGAGCTTTCGGATGGCGTCAGCGACCGCCGGGGGGTCGATGACCTGGCCCTCGACGATGGCTTCGGGCGATAGGGGGACTAAACCCAGATTCTCGATGGCATAGCTTCCCCGTTTCTTTTCCGTTAAGCTCATTACCTTCACCGAGCTGGAGCCGACGTCCAGGCCGACCAGGAAGCCCCGTCGCTTGCCCAATGCCACCATTCCACGCTCCTATGCCTTCAAACTCTATCGAGGAAACACTGTAAACAAAAAAGTCCAGAAAAGTCAAGTATCGGAGGGTCGGGCCAAGCGGGCCAAGCTTCCCTGCGCCTCCAGATAGGCCGCCAGACCCTCCAGGAGGCCCTGGACGACCCGCTCCTGGAAAGCCGGGTCGGCCAACAGGCGGCCCTCCCGGTCGTGGGTCAAAAAGGCCGTCTCGACCAGGACGGCCGGCATCTGGGCCCCCATCAATACATAGAAGGGCGCTGACTTCACACCCAAGTCCCGGATTGGGTATCGCCGTCGAACCGAACGGACGAGGTGCTGTTGGAGGTATGCGGCCAGGTCCCGGGACTCCTCGACCTTCGTACTCTGGAGGATCAGGTGGACGAACTTACGAAGTTCATGGAGCTTGGCCGTCGAGACGGCGTTTTCCCGGGCGGCGACCTCCATTGCGTGGGGGTCCTGGGCCCAGTGCAGGTAGTAGGTTTCCACGCCGTGCAGACGGCCGTTGCGACTGGCATTGGCGTGGATCGAGATGAACAGGTCGACGCCCTGGGAATTGGCCATCGCCGTACGTTCCTCCAGGGGGACAAAACGGTCGTCGTCTCGGGTCATCAAGACTTCGACGTTCCACCGTTGGAGGATCACCTCACGAAGGCGACGGGCAATGGCCAAGGTCACGTCTTTTTCTCGAAGGCCCCCGACGCCGATGGCGCCCGGGTCGTGACCCCCGTGGCCTGGGTCTAACATAATGCGGGCGACCTTCATGCCCAACTGGCGGGCGATGCTGTAAGTCCCGGAGCGATTCGCCCCCGGGACAGGGACCTCCCGAATCCCAGCGGCGTCTTCCGATCGGTCGGTCGGGGTAGACAGAGCCGGCGCCTCAGTCGGTCGGGTGGCCACTTCGGCCCGACTCTGGGCCTGACCGGCCGACTCCCAGAGGCCCTGGAAGATGTCGACGACGATCCGGTAGGGCGACTCCAGAATAAAGATCCGGTGCTGTTTAATGCGGTCGAAATCCAAGACGACCCGGGCCGTATCAGGCAGGTACTGACCCACGCGGACCTGTCGGAGGTGGGCATGCGTCGGGAGTTCCCAGCCTTGACCCCGAATCTGTCGGGACAGGACCGTCTGGTCGAGGTCGATATATAGGCGGTCGGGGTCCCGGAGGACACCTGTCCGGTAGGAGACGGCATCCGAGAGTTCCAGCACGATACGAGTATACTGAGGACTCGTCCAGTAGCGGACACCTTGGAGGACGGAGGGGCCTCGAGCTCGGACGCTCTCCGGTCGAGTGGGGGGGTCTACCCGGGCGGACCGGGCCTGGGCGAGGAGGGACTTGTAGTCGGGAACTTTTTGACAACGGGTCTCCGAAAACAGGCGGGCACACTCCATCACGTAGGAAGCCCACTCCGGCAGGGATTGGGCCCGGTAGAGGGCGGCGACCCCCAGGAGGGCCTTCGGGCCCCAGGGGCTATGAGGGTATTCTGTAATGAGGAACTTGTAGCGGTCCACGGCCCGTCGCCAGTCCTCGTCTCGCGCCCCCGTCTGGAAGAGTCGGGCGTAAACCTCTGCTTCCATGTAAACGGCGTCGTCAGCCACGGCGTGGGTCGGATGCCGGTAGTAGACGGCCCGGAATTGGGCGGCCAGCCGCTCCCAGTGCCGTCGGTCGTAACGTTCGGGGCGGGCCTGCATGGTCCGATAGAGGGTCCGGGCTGACCGGTATAGGGCACCGGCCTCGGTCCCCGACCGGGACTTCCCAAAGAGTAGATGGCGAACAGCGAAGGGCGGGTCGTGAGCGGCGAGTAGCCGGTAGGTCCCTGACCCTTCGCGATTTGCCGTTCGCCCCGAAGTCGTCCCCCTTAGCGAGTCACCGACGATGAAGTAAGCTGTAAACCCAAGGGTGACGAGACACCACCGAATCCGACAAAGGCCTACGGTCATGCCTTTGGATGCGTCTCCCGATAGGTTTGCTCGATATGAGACCACTCGGGATGAGTATACCGCTGGGTCGTATGCAGGCGAGCGTGGCCCAGGAGTTCTTGGAGCGTCCGGAGGTCGACGCCAGCTTGAAGCAAGTGGGTCGCAAAGGTATGCCGGAGGAGGTGAGGATATAGCCGCCGAAGCAGGCCTGCTCGGATCTGGTAGTGCCGTAGTAAGTACCGGACCCCCCGGTCCGTCAAGGGCTGGCCCCGGCGATTGACCCACAGGAAACCATGAGGTCGGTCCGGAGTCACGTGGCAAGCCCGCTCGTCGAGATACCGGCCCAAGGGCATTTGAAGGACGAGCAAGACCGGGACGGACCGCTCCTTCC
>JANXAA010000075.1 GCA_025061865.1 Acidobacteriota bacterium
CGTACAACAGCTCTTGGCGACCCAGGGCTATGTCGCTGACCGGGACATTGCCACGGCTGTCTACCTGGCAATGACGCTCGGCAAGCCCCTGCTCGTCGAGGGGCCGGCCGGCGTCGGCAAGACCGAAATCGCTAAGGTCATGGCGCAAGCTCTGGCGACGGACCTCATCCGTCTCCAGTGTTACGAGGGCCTCGACGTCCATACGGCCGTCTACGAATGGAACTACCAGCGCCAGCTCTTGCGGATCCGTCTGGAAGAGGCCAGTGACCGACCTGTCGAGGAGAAGGAAGCCACGATCTTCAGTGAGGCCTTCCTCCTGAAGCGACCCCTTCTGCAGGCCATCACGCATCCGAGGCCGCCTGTCCTGTTGATCGACGAACTCGACCGGGCCGACGAGGAGTTCGAGAGCTTCCTCCTGGAGGTCCTATCGGACTGGCAGATCACGATCCCCGAGATCGGGCCTATCCGGGCGACCCACGTCCCCTACGTCGTCATCACCAGCAACCAAACCCGGGACCTGTCGGACGCCCTCCGCCGTCGGTGTCTGTACGTCTGGATCGACTACCCGAACTTTGAAAAAGAGTTGGCCATCGTCCGGGCGAAGGTCCCCGGCATCGACGAACGGCTCGCCCAGGAAATTTGCGCTTTCATGCAATTTCTCCGCCGTCAGAAACTGGAGAAGACCCCCGGCGTCGCCGAGACCCTCGACTGGGCGGCTGCCCTCGTCGCCCTCCACCGGAATGCCCTGGACGCGGCGACGCTGGAGGAGACGATGGGCCTCATTTGCAAGTATAGAAACGACGTTGTGCGACTTAAAAATCAGTACTTGCCCCATATCTTAGCTCGACTCGAGCGGCTTCGCCGGGAGGAGACGGTATGGTCCCAGGCGACTATCGAGGCTGTCCTCTAAGAAAGGGACGGTATGATGAAGTGACAGGGGGGCGAGGCACGACCAAGGCCTTCGTCAGGGCTAAACAGACAGGCTCATCTCGTTACTTCGTCACGCTATTATGAGGCCCGAGCATGACGTCGTCCGACAGGGACTTCTGGCCGACGGCTTCCGAAACACTCGGGACGCTGAGCGCTCACGTCCTGGCCTTTTGCCGTCTCTTGCGGCTCCAAGGCTTTCTGGTCGGACCTGCCGAGGTGGCCGATGCCCTCCGGGCCGTCACCGAGATCGGCCCAGGGAGTCGGGCTGACTTCCGTCTGGCCCTGCGGACCGTCCTGGTCAAGCGCCGTCGGGAACAGCCCATCTTTGATGAGCTCTTCGAGGCCTATTGGACGCTTCAGGACGTAAGCGTCTCGGTCCGTCCATCGCCGGCTCTGCCGGAATGGACGCCGCCGTCCCGGAAGAACGGCTTTGACCTTCGACGGCTGAGCCTGCTGAACTGGGCTCTGAGCCGAGACGCCGTCGACCGAGTTTCCGTCCCGGCTTACAGCCCCCTGGAGACATCGGCCCGGCGAGGGTCTCCAGACGTCGAGGATGATCTGCGGGAATACAGTCGTGTCGCCTCGGCCCTGGTCCGCCCTCTGGCGACCTACCCGAGTCGGCGTTACCGACGGGCCCGACGGAGTCGGTGGATAGACCTTCGGCGTACGATCCGTCGAAGTCTGGCCCGGGGTGGCGAAGTCTTCCCCTTCGTCTACCGGCAACGTCGCATCCGGCGTCCGCGCCTGATCGTCCTTTGCGACGTCAGCGGTTCGATGGACCTCTACGACCGGTTCTTGGTCCGGTTCATGTATGCCTTGCAACAAAACTCCGGCTCCATCGAGACCTTCGTCTTCAGCACCCGGCTGTATCGCCTGACGGACGTCCTGCGAAAGCAGAGTCTTCCAGAGGTCTTGCGGGACCTTAAGACGTGCTTTCCTCAGTGGTCTGGTGGGACCCGGATCGGTGAATGCCTCCGGACCTTTTTAGACTATTGTGGGGATGCCCTCCTGAACCGGCGGGCAGTCGTCGTCATCGTCAGCGACGGCTGGGACACGGGCGACATCGAACTCCTGGAGGCCTGTATGGAGGAGCTCCACCGCCGGGCTCGGTCCATCATCTGGCTGAATCCCCTCTCAGGCAGTCCGCACTACGAACCTACCTGTCGTGGGATGCAGGCCGCCCTGCCCTACATCGACCTATTTGCTCCGGCCTATGACTTGGAGAGCCTGCGGGACCTGGCCCGGTCCTTGGCGACCCGACGGAGACGGAGCCTATTTGTACCGAAGTCGATCGGTTCGTGAGCATCCGAATCCAATCAGCTTGTCCAATCAGGGATTCCAATCGTCCTGTTACGGGGCAAGGGGCAAAGGGTCCAGCGCGCTTGGCTCTGGGCCCTGATGCCTCGGGTAAGGGAGTGCGATGAAGGAACTGCGGGATATCCTGGACGCCGTGGCCGAAGTCCGGCGCCAAAGTCAGCCGGCGGCCCTGGTGACCGTCGTGAAGGCCCAGGGCTCGACTTACCGACGCCCCGGCGCTCGTATGATCGTGCGACCGGATGGTACGATGGTCGGCTCGATCAGCGGCGGCTGCCTGGAAGGGGACGTCCTCGAAAAGGCCCGGCAGGTCCTTGTCGCCGGGACACCCCGGCTGGTCACGTATGACATGACGTCGGACGACGATATCGTGTGGGGCCTGGGCCTTGGATGTAACGGCGTCGTACACGTCCTCATCGAGCCCCTGCCGCCCGGTGGCCCGGCCGACCCGATGGCCTTCTTGGAAGAGTGCATGACCCACGAGCGGGTCGGCGTCATGGCGACGGTCTTTCGAGTCGGGGGTCGCTTGGCGGCCCATGTCGGCGACCGCTGGATGGTCCGCGCGGATGGCCAGCTTTGGGGAAGTAGTCTGCAGGACACGGCCCTCATCGAGGGGCTCCGGCCTGACGTCGATGAGGCCTACCGGACCGGTCGCTCGAAAGTCCGGACCTACGCACTCCCAGACGGCGAGGCCGAAGTCTTCATCGAAGTCGTCCAACCGCCAGTCCCCCTTGTCGTCTTCGGGGCCGGCCATGACGCCATCCCGGTCGTGCGGTCGGCGAAGGCCCTGGGCTGGCGGGTCACTGTCGTCGACAGCCGTCCAGCCTATGCGACTCGGGACCGCTTCCCCGAGGCTGACGAAGTCATCTTAGCTCACCCGGAAGATGTACCTGGCCGTATCCGTCTGGACGACCGGACCGTCGCCGTCGTCATGACCCACAACTACCTGCAGGACCTGAAGCTCCTGGAGGTCCTCCTCCCCTCGCCCGTCCGGTACCTGGGCGTCCTGGGCCCCCGAAGCCGGACGGACAAACTGCTCGGCGACCTCCGAGCAAAGGGCCGGACGCCGACCGAAACCCAGCTCAGCCGCCTCTATAGCCCCGTCGGGGTCGACATCGGAGCCGAGACGCCCGAGGAGATTGCCTTGTCCATCCTGGCAGAGATTCAGGCTGTCTTGACGGGTCGCTCAGCGGGCCTCTTGCGGGACCGCAAGGGTCCCATCCACGAGCGAACGGAGGGGACGTGAGTCAGGTCAGATAGAGCGAGCGTAACGCCGAGGTGGCCCCAGTGAATTTGTCTGGCTCTACCCTTTATCCGTCAAAACGCACATCCTGGGTCCGGCGGACGACGTCGCCGACATACAGCCACGAGACCTGTCGGAGCGTTGCCGCCTGGTCAAAGTCTGTGATCGTCGAAATGCCGTCGGCCGGGACGACGATGTGATACCATCGAAGACCCGCCGAAGCCGCCGTATGAAGTACGCACACGTTTGACATCGTGCCGACGAGGACCAGGTGGTGGACGCCCCACACCCGGAGCATGTGATCCAGCCAGGTCCCGTAAAAGCCGTCGTACCGGTTCTTCTGGACGATGAGGTCGTCGTCCGCCGGCCGAAGTTCCTCGATGACCTCCCAGCCCCAGGACCGGTAACGACAGTGCTCTCCCCAGATTTTCCACTCAGGGTCATTCTCGAAGTGGGTGTCCATCGTGTAGACGACTCGCACGCCCCGGCCCCGAGCCGTCTCCAAGAGATGCCGGATGGCCGGGACGGTCTCGATGGCCGCCGGGACGACCAGCTGGCCGCCCGGTTTGACGAAGTCGTTCTGCATATCGACGACGACGACGGCCGTCTGAGCCGCTGGCAGGTGGACGATGTCCTTGAAGGGAATATCGGGGACTTCGATGACCTTATCGGGGATGAACTTCATGGTCCGCCTCCCGCTGCGTCAGGACTTGCTTTTGTGATCTGTCGCTCACCCTGGTCCTCTCCCCTAAGGACGAGGGCACCCGATCGGAACGCCTCGTCCCAAGGGCAAGGCGTGGTACTTCCCATGCTTCTCCTTAGAATTTTAGCCCCCGCCACGACCACGGGTCGATAACCCCTGGAGCGCCCCCATGGGACTCTACGAGCGAAGGGACGGATGACGTCGTCCCAGAGTCAAGAAAAGCATCGACCAAGGCGAACAGATGGGCGCTATCCTCATCACTTGGGTTCTCGGACTTTGCAACCACTACCCTCGACCTAAAATTGCGCCCAGTAAGTCTATCGGCCTATCCGCCGCCGTCGGTCCCGAGAGAATTACTTGCATCGGCGAGGCAGCTGACGTAGGATAATAGCCGACGAGCGATTGAATTACCCACGCTTTACCCTCCTGGCCAGCCGGAGGGGGCGCCCTTCCCCAGGGGCCCCCTTCGGTTGCTATTTTTGAGCATTGGGCTATCGGGTTGTTCGGAGGTCCCAGGGGAATGCGGCCTACGAAGAGGACTGCCGATGGTCACGTTACCCCAAGTCAGGGGTACGGTCCTGCGAGGTGTCTTAAGACATGTCCATGTCAAGGAGACAGTCCCTGGGGGTGTACCTGTCTATATGACCTATCTCTCCTCGAAAGACCACGAAGAATACTTTTCCAAAAATATTCTACATACTCAATGGTATCCCTATGCGGCCTTGGTCGTCTTACTCCAGGCCTACTATCAGCATATCGCCCGCTACCGGGACCAGAAAATCATAGAGTTGGGCATTTTTGCAGCCCATCGAGACTTGACAGCGACTCTTAAAGCATACTCGCTAATCACAAGCCCCTTCGCGGTCGGAGCACGGAGCCGGCTCATCGGGTCGCAAAAGTACTCCGTAGGCCAGATGGTGATGGCTCGCAAGTGGGATGCCGGTTTTGATTTAGAACTCCGAGGGTTTCCAGAAATCCATCGGTTGAATTGCCTAATGGTGACGGGTTATATCGAAGGATTTGGAAAAAACTGGCGCTCCACCTATCACACGACTCATGACCGCTGTGTCCATCGAGGCGATCCGGTATGTAACTTCCGCTCTGTCTGGTGAAGCTCGGACATCCTTGGCACGAGTAGCTGAATTCGGGACGACCCAATTGCCAAATCCTGGACGATCGGAGACTCCTGATGACGTCACGGGTCCTGATCACCGGCGGGGCCGGGTTCATTGGCTACCATCTGGTCCGATGGCTGGTCCAGCAGGGTTACGACGTCCGGGTCCTGGACAACGGCCGTACGGGACGGTTGGACCGATTCGACGAAATGCCCGAGGCTCGGTCCGTGACCCTTTTGGAGGGGGACCTCAGGCGACCGGCAGACGTAGAAGCCGCCTCCGAGGGCGTCGACTATGTCGTCCATTTAGCCGCCCAGGTCTCAGTCGTCGAGTCGATGGATCGACCGGCGGAGACGTGGTCTATCAATGTGCACGGGACCGCCTTGGTCTTGGAGACGGCCCGGCGGACTGGCGTACGTCGGGTCGTATTCACGTCGTCGTGCGCTGTCTATGGGGATAGCCTGGAGCCGCCCTTCCGGGAGACCGACGTCCCGTGGCCGACCTCGCCGTATGGCCTGAGTAAGCGGATGGGCGAGTACCTGGCTGAGTTCTATACGCGAGTCTTCGGTGTACCCGTCGTGACCCTCCGGCTGTTTAACGTCTATGGGCCCGGGCAGCGGGCGGACTCGCCGTATGCCTCGGTCATTCCTCGGTTCATCGAGGCTCTCCGTCGGGGGGTCCCGATGACTATCTATGGGACGGGCAGGCAGACGCGGGACTTCGTGTTTGTCGAGGATGTGGTCCGTATTATCGAGAAGGCACTTCACGCGCCGCAGGCCGACGGCCTCGTCATCAACGTGGGTACCGGCCAGCCTACGTCGGTTAACGACCTGGCCCGGCTCCTCCAGGAGGTCTCGGGTCGGTCCGTCGGGACTCGGCACGAGCCGCCCCGACCCGGCGAGATGCTCCACGCGTGGGCCGATACGACCCGGCTCGAGTCGGTCTTGGGCGTCTCCCCGAGCGACCTCATGCCCCTCCAAGAGGGCCTGGCCCGGACGTGGATGGAGGAAGGAGTAGGCCGGCCGGTGGGTAAATAGGCAGGATGGGGTAACCCTTGCCCGAGCAAGTGCGACTCGTCGGGTCGCCCCATACGCATCGAGTTAAGGCAATTATGCGGGTGTCCTGAAAAGGACGGTTATCCTTGCTCTGTTGCAGTCGGATTCGGATGCAGGCTCCGCGAGCCGACGTCCTCGTCGGCTCGAGCCATAGACCCGAGACCTGCGCCCCTCCTTGATCGTAACGGAGCAGGTTACCCTTAACCCAAGGGACGGCCTCCGAGCGGAGTCCCTAAACATCTGGACCCTGCCCTAGCGAGCGGGGTCGATGGGTCAGGGGACATGAGATACGAGAATCTAAGGGAGACCCGTGTTGCCTACAGGCCCCAGGCCCCGTCTATCGCTTCGGCTGTCCCTCACCCTGGGGGAGACGGCGGTGTGAAAATGAAGGCCGGGGTCTGTAGGCGGCCACGGGTCCTGCCCTATCCCCCATCCGGCGTCGCATTGACCCCCGCTCTAACGAGCGGGGCTTAGATGGGCGGGGACCCCGCTCGAAGGTTGTCCCTTGGCCTACCCTTAAACTTGATACGCCTGGAGCGCCCCCGGGGTCGCCCCTTACGTGCCTATTTGGGCTGACCTGCCCATCTGCCTGTCTGACCATCCACTCAAGAATGTTGGGGTACAGTCATGAAGCGGTGGGTGACGAGCTTGATCCTCGGGATGGGCCTCGGCGGAGCCTTGACGGCTTGGGTCGGGAGTCGATACTGGCTAACCCGGCACCCGCCGGTTGCGCCCGAGACAGCCGGTCCGGCGCAAGCCGAGGCCGTCCGCCTTGAATCCCAGACGGTCCCCGAGTCCGTCCAGCGTCCGACGCCGACGACGGGGGACCTGCGGATGACGCCCGTCGTGATGGCCGTCCGAAAAGCTTCGCCAGCCGTCGTGAACATCAGCACCGAACAGGTCATCCGGGCTCGGGTCAATCCCTTTGGGGCCTTCTTGGAGGACCCCTTCTTTGAGCGCTTTTTCCAGGACTTCTTTGAGCCTTATTACCGGGAGTACCGGACCCAGAGCCTGGGCTCTGGGTTCATCATCCACCCGAAGGGGTTCATCGTGACGAACTATCACGTCATCGAACGGGGAACGACGATCGTCGTCCGGCTGGTCGACCGTCGGGAGTTTCGGGCCCGGGTCGCCGGGACGGATGCCGAACACGACATCGCCGTCCTCCGGGTGGATACCCCGCAGGCGCTCCCCGTCGCCGACATTGGGACTTCGGCGGACCTTATGGTCGGCGAGCCCGTGATCGCTATCGGGAATCCCTTCGGCCTTTCTCACACGGTCACGACGGGCGTGATCAGCGCCCTGCACCGTTCCGTCCGAACACCCGAGCGCGTTTACCACGACTTCATCCAGACGGACGCCCCCATCAATCCGGGGAACAGCGGAGGACCCCTCTTGAATATCTACGGAAAGGTCGTCGGCGTTAACACGGCCATCCGGGCCGAGGCCCAGGGCATCGGGTTTGCGATTCCCATCGACCTCGTCATGCGGGTCGTCCGAGACTTGCTGGCCTTCGGCCACATCCGTCAGACGTGGTGGGGCTTTCGCGTCGAGGAGAGCCTGCGGCCGCGAGGCCTGGAAGTCACGTACCTGTATCCAGGTGGCCCGGCCGAGACGGCCGGCATCCGCCTCCGGGACGTCATCGTTCGGGTCGGAGGCCAGCCGACTGAGACGCTGGAGGACTTCTACCGGATATGGGAGAGCCTACCGCCCGAGAAAGACGTCGTCGTCGAGGTCCTGCGCGGCACGCAGACGCAGACGCTCCGAGTCCGTCTCCAGGCTCTAACGGCTTCCCAGGCCGCCGACGTCATTTATCAGTTAATGGGCCTACGCGGGGTCCTGGTCACACCGCAGATTCGACGACAGTACGACATCCCCCTGGAGTCCGGATGGCTCTTGACGGAGGTACGACCGAGGAGCCCAGCGGCGGCCATCGGATTCCAGGCCGGCGACGTCGTCGTCCAGATCAACGATCAGACCCTGAGTAGCGAGGAGGCTCTCGTGCGAAGCGCCATCAGCCTCTTCCAGGTCGCCCGAGCGGCTGTCCAGGTATATCGCCCGCCTTACATTTACTCGGTCGAGGTCCCGTTGTTTACGTCCCTGGCCGGCGGACGCCGGACGGCGGCTTAGCCGAAGTCATTGGTAGCCCGTTTTGAGTGCCGTGTACCAGCAACCTACCGAAAATGCCGGACTCACCTTTTAAACCAGGGGTGTCTGCGTGGAATGCGTCAATCTAAAGATCCTTCAACAATTCCGAACGACGATCTTGCCCTTCATCCCCCGGTGACCCCTTCCGCAGTAAAC
>JANXAA010000076.1 GCA_025061865.1 Acidobacteriota bacterium
GATGGATGGCCCTGCGGCCTCGGACCCTGGGGCCGGTTCGCAACCTGGAACAGCACGTGCGACCCGACTGGTGGCGGCGCATCTTTAACTCCATCTACCTCAAGACGGATGCGGATGTGATCGACGACCCCGCTATTACAGTCCAAGAGGTCGATTTCATCATCCGTCAGCTCCGGCTTCAGCCTGACGACCGTATCCTCGACCTCTGCTGCGGCCAGGGTCGGCATAGTCTGGAGTTGGCCCGTCGGGGTTTCCGGTCCATCGACAGTCTGGACCGGTCCCACTACCTCATCCAGCGGGCTAAGGTCGCCGCCCGCAAGGAAGGTCTACCGGTCCGTTTCCGGGAGGGGGACGCCCGGAAGCTCCCCTACGGACCCGACACCTTTGACGTAGTCCTCTTGCTGGGCAACAGCTTCGGCTACTTCGAAAGCCTTCAGGATGACCTCCAGGTCTTGCGAGAGATCCGCCGTGTCCTGAAGCCCTGGGGTCGCGTCCTCATCGATGTGGCCGACGGTGACTATCTGCGCCGTTCCTTTGAACCTCGTTCGTGGGAGTGGATCGACCGCAACTATTTTGTCTGCCGGGAACGGAGCCTTTCGTCGGACGGAGAGCGCCTTATCACGCGAGAAGTCGTGACCCACGTCCGGAAGGGCGTCATCGTCGACCAGTTTTACGCCGAGCGCCTTTATAATCCAGAGCGCCTCCAGGCCTTGCTGACTGACGCCGGTTTCAGTGATATCGAGTTCCCAGGCACCCTGACGCCTGAGTCCCAGCGGAATCAGGACTTGGGCATGATGACCCGTCGGATCATCGTCACGGCCGTCGTCAAAAAGGCTTGGTCCAACGTTCGCCCCAAACCCCAATCGGCCATCCGCTCCGTCGCCGTCGTCCTCGGCGATCCCCGGAAGCCGGACCCCCTCAAGCCGGGACACCGCTTCGATGAGGACGACCTCTACACGATCGATCAGCTTAAGGATGCCCTGCGAGACCTCCCCGGCTATCGGTTCGTCTACCTGGACGATCACGACCGCCTGATCGAGCACCTGACCCGCCTGAAGGGGAAAATCGACTTCGTGTTCAACCTCTGTGACGAAGGCTTCGGCAACGAACCCCAGCGGGAACTGCACGTCCCGGCCCTCTTGGAAATCTTGGGCATCCCCTATACGGGGGCAGGGCCCCAATGCTTGGCCTACTGTTATGACAAGTCCCTCGTCCGAGGCATCGCCAAGGAGATGGGGATTCCCGTCCCGGAAGCCATCTTCATTCGTCCCGAGGACACGACTTTCGAGCTTCCGATGAGCTTTCCAGTCATCGTGAAGCCCAACTTCGGGGACAGCAGTTTCGGTATTACGGTCCGGTCCGTCTGCTCGACCATCGAGGAGTTGTCAGCGGCTATCGAAGAGATCCGAACAAAGTTTGGCTATGAGAAACCCATCCTTGTCGAAGAATTCCTGACGGGCAAGGACCTGACGGTCGGTATCATTGGGAATCCCCCGGACGATTACGTCGTCCTGCCCATCGCCGAAGAGGACTATTCGGTCCTACCGCCGGGCTTGCCACCCATCTGTGGATATGAGGCCAAGTGGCTTCCGGACTCCCCCTACTGGAACCTCCGGTCGATCCCGGCTGACCTGGCGGACGACACCGAGAAGGCTATCATTGAGGATTGCCTGCAACTCTTCCAACGTCTCGGCTGTCGAGACTACGCCCGCTTTGACTGGCGTCTGGACGCTGAAGGGCGGCCCAAGCTTCTGGAGGTCAACCCGAATCCCGGCTGGTGCTGGGACGGCCATCTGGCTAAGATGGCGGCCTTGCAGGGTATGAATTATGCGGAAATGCTCCTGGCCATCCTGCAGGCGGCCGAACGGCGTCTGGGCCTGAGGCCGACAGTCGAAGCGACCGAGGCCGCTGTCTCCATCCGGTCGGATGCCTCTGTAGCTATCCGCCGGTAAGGATGGGGGCCGGTGCGGGGGTTGGGCGCTCGGGAGTTTGGACATTCCGACACCCAAGCCGAGACTCCCGTAGGGCCCAGACCCCCTCCCCTGAGGGGAAACCCAAATCGGAACATCTATCTGGACGAAGCGTCAGAACGGGGCGGAGAGGGTTTCAGGAACTTGAGAGGCTTCCATGAACCCACTCTGGCGAGCGGGGTCGGGAGTTTTTTCGAGAACCCCCCGGGAGTAGCTACTTCGGTTAAAATCAATCCTAACGAAGGAACAGTTCGCCAGGCAAAGGATCTGTAGCGTCCTCACGAATCGAACGACACTGAACACCCCACACCCAAGACGAAACACCGGTATATGTTCGAACTGTGGCCGAAGTGGGTCAGTCTCGTCTACTGGGGCGTCATGGGAGCCGCCATGGGGAGCTTTTTGAACGTGTGCATCTACCGCATCCCTCGAGGCGAGAGTATCGTCTTCCCCCGGTCCCGATGCCCCCAGTGCACCCATCCGATCCCCTGGTACTACAACATCCCGGTCCTGTCTTGGCTATGGCTTCGGGGCCGGTGTGCTTTCTGTCGGGGTCCTATCAGCGTGCGATACTTCTTGGTCGAACTCTGGACGGCCCTCACGTATGTCGGCCTTTTCGACCGCTGGGGCTGGAGCCCGACGTTCTTCATCCTGGCCGTCTTCCTGAGCCTCTGCATTGCCTTGTTCTTCATCGACCTGGAGTGGCAAATTCTTCCAAACGGGCTGACGGTCCCTGGGACCGTCGTCGGACTCTTGACGATGGGACCCAACACCCTGGTGACGTGGGAGTCGAGCCTACTGGGCTTTGGCCTGGGCGTGACGCTTCCTCTCGGGCTGATTGGCCTCTACTGGTTGGTCCGCCGAGAGGCGGGCATGGGCCTGGGGGACGTCAAGCTGTTGGCCATGATCGGGGCTTTCCTGGGTACCCAACGACTCCTGATGACCCTGATGGCGGCCTCCGTGGCCGGTGTCCTTGGAGGCCTGGTCCTCTGGCGAATTCATCGGACGACCCCACTGGGTCGGGTCGCCGTGCCTTTCGGGACGTTCCTCTGTGGAGTCGCTTGGCTCGTCGTGTTCTGGGGCGACGCCGTCTATGAGGCCTACCACCGCTGGCTGGTCCGGTGGTATCTGGAATGGTAAAGGTCTCAGGTCCCGGGAAGAGATGCATGAGTGTGATAGAGGAGGGTCAGGTCTTCCCTCCCGGAACCTGGGACCCGGCCTCCGGGACCTGGACTCTTCTTACATCCCCACCACCCCTAGGGTCTAGGCCATCCCCATGCGGACTGCCCAATACTGGTGTCTGTACGATTGGGCCAACTCGGCCTTTGCGACCGTCATGCTGACGGCTGTCTTGCCGACGTACTTCCTCGGCGTAGCACCCGGGCGGGCCCAGTTCTTAGGTCTCGAATGGCCGGCCGAGAGTCTGTGGGCTTACACGGTCGGCGTATCCGTCGGTCTGATGGCTCTACTGATGCCGGTCCTCGGGGCCGTCGCCGACCAAGCCGGCCGCCGGTTTGCCGCCCTCGTGGCCTTTGCGACCGTCGGTGTCCTGGCGACTGTCGCCACGGGTGTCGTACCGCCGGCGGACTGGTGGGGCCTCCTGGTAGCCTTCATCATTGGCAATATCGGATTTGAGGGTTCACTCGTCTTTTACAACGCCCTGCTTCCCCATATCGTCGGACCGAAGGACTACGACCGGGTGTCGAGCTGGGGCTTTGCGGCCGGCTACGTCGGAGGCGGTCTCGCCTTGGCCGGTGTGCTGGCCTGGCTATGGGTCGCCCCGACGTGGGGGGATATCCCGGCCATCCAGGCCGTCCGCCACGGGCTGGTCGCCACGGGCCTCTGGTGGGGTCTCTTCGGGGCCATCGCTTGCTGGGGCTTGCGGCATGTCGAGTCCCAACCGGTCCGGCCATTGGGTTTAGGTGAAGCCTGGCAACAGGGGTGGGCCCAGCTTCGCCAGACGTTTCAGGCCCTCCGGCCCCACAGGTCGGCCTTCCGGTTCTTGATGGCATACCTCATTTACAACGACGCCGTCGAGACGACGATCGCCCTGGCAGCCGTCTTTGGCCAGAAAGCCCTGGCCATTCCGCAGACCCGTTTGATCTTGATTATCCTAGTCGTGCAGCTCCTGGCCTTTCCGGGTGCCCTCTTCTGGGGATGGCTCACGCGACGGGTCGCTACCTTCCACGCCCTGGAAGTCTTGCTGGGTCTATGGGCTTTTGCGACGGCCGGGGCGTTCTTCATCCGGACAGAAGCGGCTTTCTGGGGCCTCGCCGTCGGGATTGCGTTCATCTTAGGGGGCATCCAGGCCCTCAGCCGCTCGTATTATGCCCGGCTATTCCCGGCCGAGAGTTCAGGCGAGTTTTTTGGCTTCTATGCCGTCACGAGCAAGTTTGCGGCCATCTTGGGGCCGATCCTGGTCGGGATGATGGCCCAGGTCTTTGGCCACATCCGCTATGGTATCCCGGTGTTGGTCCTTTTCTATATCGTCGGCTGGGTCATCCTACGAACGATCCCGACCTCGGATCGGGCAGGTGGGCAGGGAGGCAGGTCGGCAGATGGGCAGTCGGGGCGGTCGAAACGCCGGGTATCTCAGGGGCGGCTCTTGGGAGGATCATCCTAAGCGCTGGAGAGCTACCGTCTACGGGCATCTTCCAGCATGGCGTCATCTTAGGAATCCTTGACTGGCTAAAAATCACGTGACGCTCGAGTCGCTATCCCCCTATAAGTCCCTTCCGCTTAATCTCATCGGCCGGGACCCGACACCCGAGACCTCATACTGCATCCAGATGACCCCGCTCTAGCGAGCGGGGTTGCGAGCCCTAGCGAGTGAAGGTTGGATCGGGCATCCTGCCATCTTGTATCCTGCCCTTGCGATGAAATCATCAGGCTATGGACGATTGGAAGCGACTGTATCAAGACGTCATTACCTGCCGCCAGTGCCCTCGGCTCGTCCAGCACCGGGAACACGTCGGTCAGGTCAAGCGGCGGGCCTACCGAGATGAAACCTACTGGGCCCGACCGATTCCCGGTTGGGGCGACCCCCAGGCCCGGCTTCTAATCGTCGGTCTCGCCCCGGCGGCCCACGGCGGAAACCGCACGGGTCGCATCTTCACGGGCGACGCTTCCGGCAACTTCCTGATGGCCGCCCTTCACTGGACGGGTTTTGCGAACCAGCCGTACTCTCTTCATCGCAATGATGGCTTGGTCCTGCGGGACGTATACATCACGGCCGTCGTGCGATGCGTCCCACCGGGCAACCGGCCTCGACCGGACGAGCTCCGGAACTGCCGGGCTTTCCTGATGCGGGAGCTGGAACTCTTGCATCGCGTACGAGTCGTCCTGACGCTCGGCCAGGTCGCCACGCAGGGGTTTTTGGCCGCTTGGTCGGCGTGGCGGTCCTTGCCGAGACCGCTCCGGGTCCGATTTCGTCACGGCGGCCAGTGCGCTTTAGACGAGACGCATACGCTTCTGATGAGCTACCATCCGAGTCGGCAGAACACCCAGACGGGACGGCTCACGAGGGCGATGCTCGTGGCCGTCTTGGAAGCCGCGCGGGACCTCTTAGGGTCGGAAGGGTCAGGGGTCCGATTGTCTCAGACTCTTGACCCCTGACCCTCGGAAACCCAACGCCGAGCACCGAACATGGACATCGACGTGCGGACTTGTCTCGGTCAGTTCCTCTGGGTTGGCCTGGAGGGAATTGAGTTGGCTCCACACGAGCGAGAATTCCTCCGGGACGTGCGGCCCGGCGGCATCATCCTGTTTCGGCGTAACGTCGATCATGTGGACCAACTCGGTCAGCTTATCGAGGACGTCTACCAGACCGTCGGGTGGCCGCCCCCGTGGATCGCCGTCGACGAGGAGGGCGGCCGGGTGCAGCGTCTGGAGGGCATCCTGCCGGCCCTGCCGTCGGCACACTGGCTGAGTCAAACAGCTGGATTTCCCTATGAACGCTATCACGAGCTTGTCGCCGAATGCCTCTTCCATTTGGGCATTCGGGTCAATCTATACCCGGTCTTAGACCTATGTCAGCCGAATAGCTGGATGCACGGGCTCGAACGCTGTATCGCCGCCGACCCCCGGGTCGTCGTCTGGCAAGCTCGGCTCATCGCTCGAGCCTACCGTCGGCGGGGTGTGGCCCTCTGCATGAAGCACTTTCCCGGCTTGGGCCGGGCCATCCAGGATACCCACGTGGGCCGAGCCGTCGTCCCCGTCGATGAGGCGACTCTTTGGGCCACGGACCTTCGGCCCTTCCGGGCCCTGGCCCGGTGGATTCCGATGACGATGGTCGCCCACGCCGAGTATCCCGTCTGGGACTCAGGCATCCCGGCCTCCCTGTCAGCTCGGGTCTATGATGTCCTGCGCCAACGGCTTCGCTACTCGGGCCTGGTCCTGACCGACGACCTTCAGATGGATGCTGTGGCCCGTCGGTGGAGCCCTGTGGAAGCCGCCCGGATCGCTTTCCGGGCCGGAGCCGACGGCCTCCTGTTCGCCCACGGCCTGACCTCGGCTGACCTAGCTCTGGCCGAAATCCGTGCCCACCTAGCCCATCAGGCTGAGCCGACCTTAGTCGTCCGCATCCGTCGAATCCTACGTTGGAAGACTCGGTACTTGCGGGAGCCGCTACGAGTCGTGCGGGCGAAGTTCAGCACTGCTCGTCGTCGGCTGACAGGTCTACTGGACGCCTTCGGGTGGCCCGCGGCGGAAACGGTCGACAGGTAGGCAGGTGGGCGGTCGGCAGGGTCGGAAAGCAAGCCCCCGCTTGCTTTTCGGTGGTGTCCATGAGGGAGGCGTACAAAGGAGGCCGTCCCTCCGCAGGGACAGATGTCATTCCCGCCGAAGACGATGCTGATCCCGTGCCCACAAGCAGGGACGCTTACAATCCCGCCCTTCCTTAACTGCCTATCTGCCGACCGACCCACCTGACGACCGACCCTTTTTCGGCACGCGCCTTGCAAGTAGGCCGGGACCTATCTCGGAGGTAAGCGATGAAGACGTTCGATCGGAGAAGCTTGGGGATGGCGGCCGCGATGGTCGTCCTGGCCTTTTGCGTGGCCTGCACCCCGGCCTATGCATACAAGAAGCGCCACGGCGGCTATGCCTATGAGGGGGCCTATGCCGCGCCGGTCGGTGTCTTTGCGGAATTGCAGTACTACGGGACATGGGTCTCCGTCCCGCCTTTCGGATACTGTTGGCGACCCTGGGTCGTGGCGGGCTGGCGGCCCTATCTCTATGGGCATTGGATATGGACGCGATACGGCTGGTTCTGGGTTTCCTATGAACCCTTCGGTTGGATCGTCTATCACTACGGCCGATGGCTGTTCCACCCCGTCTATGGATGGCTCTGGGTCCCGGACTATACGTGGGGACCGGCGTGGGTCCAGTGGGTCGTTGTCGGGACATACATCGGATGGGCACCCTTGCCACCCCCAGGATGGAGCACGCCCGCCCCTTGGCCCGACGGGGGATATTACGGCAATGACGACGACTACGATACCGACGGACCCTACCCGGGACCTTACGGCTACGGACCCGGGCCGGCTCGACCCCGCGTGACAGCCCACCTATGGGTCTTCGTCCCAGTCCAGGAATTCACCCGGGACAACGTGGCCCGGTACGTTCGAACCCCAGCCTTCCCGCGCGACTCTAATCTAAGAGTCGAGCGACGGGCCCCGGACGTCCGAGAGGTCGAGCGACTGGTGGGACAGCCGATCAGGCCTGTTCCTTTGGAATGGATGAGAGCAGACGATGGCGCCGCGAGGAGGATTCAGCCACCTCGGCTACCGCAGAGCGAAGAGCAGCGAGTGGAATCATACCGTCCAATGGTCGAACGGGAAGTGTTGCGACCCCAAGAAAAGCCGAGGTTTCGGCCTCGAGAGTAGGACACCAGGTAGCGAGCCCTGACTTGCCAACCCGGGGGAAAAGTCCTATATATAGGGTGACCAATGCTCTTATTACCCCAAACCCCAGCCAAGCCCCGTGATTAAGCGCCACCTGGGGCCCCGATGGGATCGTGACTCCCCCTCCCGGTCACGATCCCACCCCCTCCTCCTTTTCTTCTTTTCTTGGGGAAGCCCGCTATATATACCCCAATCGACGCTTTATGTCAAATCGACCCGGATCTCGGGGACCCTTTTAAAAATTTGCCCCTCGAAAGTCACGGAACGCCGCAAAATTCACCAAGCGAATCCCTGACGCCGACGCAAGCTGAGACTACGCCGGACGGCCCATTTGTGTCCCCGGCAAGGAGGATATTTGACGGGCACCGGGAGACACTTGTAAGATAGCCGGCCCAAAGTCGAGGGGCCTACGTATGGCCAGAAAGGCGGGTATGGTCCTCCGCTTCCGGGGCGTTCGGGGCAGTCATCCTGTGCCAGGGCCGCGTACGGTCCGATACGGGGGGAACACGTCTTGCGTAGAAGTCCAAGCCGGCGGGCATCGGATTCTATTAGACGCGGGGACGGGCATCATCTCCTTAGGCGACGAGCTGTTTCAAGCGCAGGTCACGCCGCAGGCAGAGACGGCCGTCGCCGAGTCCATCGTCCTCACCATCCTGTTCAGTCATACGCATTATGACCATACGCAGGGCTTGCCTTTTTTCAAACCCATTTTTTTGCCCTCA
>JANXAA010000077.1 GCA_025061865.1 Acidobacteriota bacterium
GTACTTCGACGGACCGCCTATCGTGACCTGCCACGCCATGTGCGTCCACAACGGGAAATTCACTGAGGCGGCTGACCCCTTCGACCATCCGTTCTGGCGGTCTGTTCAGGACCGCATTGCTGAGAAAGCCCTCGAGCTCCGGCGGCAGGGCTTCTTCGGCCCCGCCATGCTCCCTTACGAGGAGCTCGAATACGGCGGCATCGTCGAGCGGCTGAAGGATCTCGAGAAGCGCTTCCAGATCCGGCCCCATAGCGAATGACGGCGCTGTGCCCGGACACCGGACTTCCGACGCCTTCTGGATGGCGGCGGCTCTGCGATTGGCGTGTCTAGGTCTCGGGTCGACGGCCCCTAACCCGCCCGTGGGGGCCGTCGTCGTCCGAGACGACCGGGTCGTGGGCCAGGGTTTCCACGTCCGAGCCGGGACGCCCCATGCGGAAGTCTGGGCCCTCCGACAGGCCGGGCCCCGCGCCCGGGGAGCGACCCTCTATGTGAGCCTCGAGCCCTGCTGTCACTACGGTCGGACGCCGCCTTGTACTGAGGCTATCCTCGAGGCGGGTGTCGGACGTGTCGTCGTCGCGATCCTCGACCCGAATCCCCAGGTCTACGGCCAGGGCATCGAAACCCTGAGGCGGGCTGGCCTCGCCGTGGAGGTCGGTCTCCTAGAAGCCGAGGCCCGATCGATTCTCCAGGGCTTTGGGACATGGGTCCGAGAACGTCGTCCCTGGGTCATCCTGAAGGCCGCCCTGACGGCCGACGGTCGGATCGCCCGGCTCGACAGCCGTCGCTTGTGGATTACGTCGGAACGCACTCGCGCATGGGTCCACCACCTGCGGGCGACTTGCGACGCCGTCCTCGTCGGAGCCCGGACAGCTGACTTGGACGCTCCCGACCTCCGGCCCCGCTTGCCCCGGCTGGTCCCCGACAAGCCTGTCTGGCGGGTCTTCCTCGATGCGAATCTCTCTCTGCCCCCGGACCATCCCGCTTTCCAGGTTCCTTCCCCAACGATCGTGTTCTACGACGAAACCCGCCCGCCACCCATTGGGCGCGACTTCGTTCGTTACGAGGGCGTCCCGACGACGACACCCGGTTACCTCGACCTCGGCGCCGTCCTCCGATGCCTGGCCGACTACGACGTTCACCGACTCCTCGTCGAGGGCGGGAGCCAGGTCTTCTCGTCCTTTCTGGCCGAAGGCCGGGCCGACGAACTGTGGCTGTTTGTCGCACCGACCGTCTTCGGCGACGTCGAAAGCCTCGGCTTAGCGAGTCATCTTAACACGCTTCGGACGGGCCCTCGGCGGTGGCGGCTCCGGAGGCTTTGCCCTTTGGACGACGACTGGCTGTGCATCTTAGAACGGGCTGATGTTCAATGGCAGGTCGGCAAATGGGCAGATGGGCAGGTAGACAAATAGGCAGGTCGGGCATACACCCCCCATCGGAGTCGATATCCGTAGGACGCAGACACCGTCCTGCGTCGACATGATGGGGCCGCAGACGGTGCCCCCGTCCTACGCCCGCATTGCAAACTCGCCCTTACCGACGCTCCTGTCACCGGTGGTGTTGCGATGGATAGACGAACGACTTTCCTCGATGTAGATGGGGCCACCCCGAGGACCATCCCGACCTACCACCCATCTGGCCATCTACCGATCCGCCTACGAGGAGGGGACGCACATGATGACCGAAGCCTGGATCGCCCTGGCGACCCTGACGGCCATGGAGGTCGTCTTGGGCATTGACAACATCGTGTTTATCTCGATCGTTTCAAGTCGACTACCCCAGCGACAGCAGTCCTTCGCCCGTCGATTAGGCCTCTTAGTGGCCCTCGTCACGCGGCTGGCTCTCCTATTCACGCTGACCTGGATCATGGGGCTGACGAAGCCCCTCTTTGTCCTACCCGGCCTCGAGGTACCGATTTCCGGACGAAACCTCATCCTGCTCCTGGGGGGCCTGTTTCTGATCGCCAAAAGCACATACGAAATCCACGACAAGTTGGAGGGTGCCGCCGGGGCACGACCGGCCTCGAGGGTAGGGTCTTTCGCAGGAGTCCTTGTCCAGATTGCCCTGATCGACATCATATTCTCCCTGGATTCCGTCATCACGGCTGTCGGCATGGCCCGCCAGTTATGGGTCATGGTGACGGCTATCGTCTTGGCCATCGGGGTGATGCTCCTCAGTGCGGAGGCCGTCCATCGGTTTATCGAGCGACATCCGACGGTCAAGATGCTGGCCCTGAGCTTCCTCCTCCTAATCGGCGTCATGCTGGTCGCCGAGGGCCTGGGTCGACATATCGAGCGGGGCTATATTTACTTCGCCATGGGCTTTTCGCTGTTCGTCGAGGTCCTGAACCTCCGGCTCCGGGCCGCCGCCGAGCCTGTCCACCTGCGGGGACCGGCGCTCCCGGCCCGGACTGTACAGGAATAGATACATACCGGTGTCCCGAAGACACCGAGTGCCCGCCGTCCTGCGGATGCCTTTCGACATGCCCGTCAGCTGGGCAATCCCCGGGATTGCCCTCGCCCCGCCCGACATGGGACGGACGCCCTCATGACGGCTGGCGTTCCGCATGAGGCATAGACGACGGGGCTACGGAATCCATGAACGGTGTAACTGCAGGTCCAAGATCGAGAAAGCCGCATCCTCCTTAAGGGCTACGAGTTTGACCGAGGGACTCCGGGCTTCTATCAGGCCTTCCCGTCGGGGTTTCGGTCTTGGAGTCTCTTCCTGAGTGGCAGAAACCCACCAGCCCTCCGTGGCCTGGAGGTCTCGACGCGGAGGCACCAAGACGACCGAGACCGCTCAATGACGATCGTTCCCTCCGACAGAAGCCACAGACTCTCTCGGCCCTGGTAAGACGTCTGCCACGTACCACTCGTCGACCAAGCCAAGTCCTCGAAGTGGGACCCGGCGTCTCCTCGCAAGGGGATGAAGCAATAGGCTCCCGTTCGGGCATCGACCTCCGTCAATGAAAAGGGCCACAGCGTGAAAAAGTACGGTCTGCGCTTAGACGGGACAAAGTAGAGGATGGAGCTCCGAAGCTCCGCCGTGGGACGACGTTCGACGAATTCGTCGACCTCCCGGTCCGGGGGGATCAAGAGCTTTCTTGTTAATTCCAAGACTTGGCTGCCGAAAGATTTTTTCAAAGTGCTCCCGCACCTTATAAGTCTCCAGCCAAGCCTGCTTCCACGTCGCCAGGGGTACCCAGTCCGCTACAGCCCGGACAAGCTTCCCTGGGTCGCTCCGGTGGCCCCAATTCGATAACCTGCAGGATGGAGGGGCCCTCCGGCCGGAGGCTCCCCCCTGTAGCGGCCCTTCGGGCCATCCGGACGACTCGATGACCTGAACCCTTCGGGCGGGTCCCCGGCGGCCCGGCCTTTATGGAGTCAGCCATTTTCCAAGTCACGGCCCGCTGGCCCCGTCCGAGCATCCCAAAGTTCCCATTTCATTAGTTTAAGAGCTTAAGAGCCCAAACCCCTGATTCAGACGGGAGAAGTCAAGTTTTATACCTACCCCTCATTTGGGTCGGTCCAGAGCCGTTGCCACTTCGATGATCCACCCCTTTTGGAACAATGACTCCGTCCCTGTGGCTTTCGAAACGGACGGTGGAGCGGTGTTATGGGGTTCGGTGTCTTGGGTTACAGGATAAGCGAGGCGGGAGAGCGACGGGGTCCATTAGAGGCGGCGGGAACCGACTGGGATGGGCATAAGACGCAGGCCTTGGCCCACGCCGATGCGATCCAGCCGGGGGACAAGGTCCAGATCCTATTTTTGCACTAATAAGCCAGCACGGGACGAGCCTTGGCTCAGGGACCTTGCCCTGACGTCCATGGGCTGCGGGGTCGCCCCCACGTGCGGGGAGTGTTAGATGTCGAAGGCCGGATGGATTAACTTGATGGGACAGCCGGATGGGAGACATGCCCAATCTAAAGACGACGGAGACGGCGCTGGGGTTCCCGGCGGCCGAGACGGAGCCGAAGCCGACGAAGGTGTCAGGCCGACTCGTGCAGGTCTGGACCCGGCAGTTTCCGTATGAGAACCTGACGTATCTGTGGCCCGAGACGGCAGGCGTCGAACCGCAGGTCGGCCTGCGGGTCGTCGTACCCCTCCGGAACCGGCGGGTGACAGGCTACGTCGTCGATCCCCAAGCTCCCCTGTTAGAGCGGCCGGGGGTCCGGTACAAGCCCGTCGACCTCGTTCTGGACCTACAGCCCCTATGTCCACCGACGCTGGTCCGCCTTCTCCGATGGGCGGCGGACTACTACCTTCAGCCCTTAGGGGCTTACCTTCACCTGGCCATCCCGCCGGGCCTCCATGCTCTGCACCGGGCTGAGTTCCGCATCACGCCGGCGGGCCTTCAGGCCGCCACCCAGTGGACTGCTGCGGCCCCACATCGGCGTCTGCCCTTATGGGCGCGTGTGCTCCTATACGTGGCCGAGGTTCGGAAGGCGACGCTTCCGAAGATCCGGCGGGCCGTCGGGTCGAGGAGTCTCCATGCAGCTGTCCAGTACCTACGGGCCCGAGGTTGGGTCGAGGTCCGGGAGCGTCTTCGCCAACGGGCGAAGGTCCCCAAGACGACAGTCGTCCATCTCGTGCGGACGCCTGTGGAAGACGAGCGGGTACCAGGGGCCTATCGGGACATCTTGGCATACCTGACGCAGGCAGGCCGGGACGTCTTGCTGGAAGAATTGGTCGAGCTGGTCCGGGCCGCCGAATCGCCGGGGACCGACCCCTCGGTAGCCCTGCGGCGGCTTCGGGACCGGCTTCGTCGGATGGTCGCCCGAGGATGGATTCAGCTTTACGAGCAGTATCACCCCCGACCCATCGTCTGGGGTGTCCCCATCGGCGGCGATGGAGCCGTCGTCCTGAACGATGAACAACAGGCCGTCTTAGCGTCTCTTCAAAAGTACGTTGAATCTGGGACCTTTCACGTCGGGGTCTTGCACGGCGTGACGGGAAGCGGCAAGACGGAGGTATACCTGAGGCTCATCGAGGCGGCCGTTCGGCAGGGCAAGACGGCCCTGGTCTTGATGCCCGAGATCGCCCTGATTCCGGCCGTGACGCAGCGATTTCGTCGCCGGTTCGGTGACCTCCTGGCTGTTCTCCACAGCGGGCTGACACCGGTCCAGCGGACGAGCGAGTGGTGGCGGATCCGAACGGGCGAGGCCCGCATCGTCCTGGGGGCCCGGTCGGCCATCTTGGCCCCCCTGGAGGACGTCGGCGTTCTCGTCGTCGACGAGGAGCAGGACGGGTCCTACCGCCAAGATGAGCTTCCGGTTTACAACGCTCGAGAGATGGCCCTCGCCCGGGCCCGGTTCGAGAACGCCGTGGCACTTCTCGTGACGGCCACGCCGTCGGTCGAGACATACGCCCATGCCCGACAGGGGACGTACGGCCTGTATCGGTTGACCCGGCGGGCCGTCCCGGGAGCTGTCCTGCCGGAAGTCGTCTTGGTCGACATGCGGGACGCCTATGCCCGGGGGGGCCACCCCTTCTTCTCGCCCCTCCTGATGACGTCGCTTCAAGAGACGCTGGACCGAGGGGAGACAGCCATCATCCTAATCAACCGGCGGGGGTATGCGCCCTTCGTGCAGTGTCGGTCCTGCGGCCACGTCCTGACGTGTTCGCAGTGCAGTATCCACATGGTCCTCCACAAGAAGGCCGGCGTCCTGCGTTGTCACTACTGCAATGCAGCCGAGCCGGTCCCGCAACGATGCCCCGCCTGCGAGGGTCCGTACCTCATCGCCACGGGCATCGGGACCGAGCGGGTCCAGGCCCTCCTCGAGAAGGAACTTTCTGATGTGCGCGTGGGCGTCCTCGACCGGGACACGCTGAGCCGGCCTCGAGAGCTATTTCAACTGCTGGGCGACTTCTATGAAGGCCGGGTCCAGGTCCTCGTCGGGACCCAGATGGTCGCCAAGGGCCATCACTTCCCGCGGGTCACGCTGGTCGGCATCCTGGAGGCTGACACAAGTACGGGCCTACCAGACTTTCGGTCCCACGAGCGGCTGTTTCAGCTCATCACGCAGGTCATCGGCCGTTCGGGTCGGGCCGAACGGCCGGGCCGGGCTATTATTCAGACGTATCGGCCCGAGCATTACGCCCTCCGCTACGCGTGCCAGCACGACTACGAGGGTTTCTTTCGGGAGGAGCTCTTGTACCGTCAGCGGTTTCAATATCCGCCTTTCACGAGCATCGTCCTCTTGACGGTCGTCCATCCTGAGCATGCCCTGGCCCGGCAGTATGCGCAGACGCTGACGGACCTTCTGACGGAGCGGTCGATCCCCCAGACGCAGGTCCAAGGCCCGGTCCAGCCGCTTCTGTGGCGGCTTCAGGGGAAGTACCGGTACCACGTCCTCATTCGGACGACGGACCGGCGAGCCGTCCGCCAGGCCCTCCGGGACGTCCTGGCCCGGCTCCCTTTCCGGCGGGACTGCCTGCGTGTTCAGGTCGACCCCTACGAGCTCGTATAGACGGGAATCCAGCAGATGGGCAGGTCGGCAGAGATAGGTAAATCGTACGGATAGGTCTCGGTCCTTACCGCCCTAACGGCCCATCTGTCCCACCCTTACTGCTTGCTGTTGTATCGGGTGTGCCACTGCTGGAGGGCGCTCTTGATGGCCTCCATCCATTGCTCGGTCTGGTTCAGGAGTTCGTCCCACGTGACGAGCTGCTCAGCCTCCGACGGCATCCATACTTGCTGGTTCAGGGTGTTGGCCATCGTCTCTAAGAGATTGTTAACGAAGCGGAGCCAGTTGTCGAAGTTATCCCGCATCGTGAAGATTTCCCGTAAGCCGGAGCGGGCGGACACTTCCAGCTTGGGCGTCCCACCCGACAGTACGACGGCGCAGTTCATGGAAGTCCACGAATTCTTGCAACCTTGCATTTCCTCGAGGGTCGCCGCCAACTCCTTCAGAAAGGGTTCCGAGTTGACCAGATACCAGCGGGCATTCCGCTGAGCCAGGGCTTGAAACTGCTCCCAGTCGAAGTCTACGTGGGCCGACTGGAGAAACTCAATGAGAAGCTGAAAGGGCCGTCGGTCCGACCGCAAGGCGACGATCTGACGCAGGGCCTGATCCAGCACTTCTTGGAAGTAGGGGTTCTCAAATAGGTCGGCCAAAGCATCCTTCTTGAGCATTATCCCCATCCGGTTTCGGCCCATCCTTTCAGACAGGGGCATTGGAAGCGGCCTAAGGTCCATTGTAGTATAAGCTTCCTCGAACGCAAGGGCGACATCCAGAGTTGCGAACGGGGAGTTAGGGTTCAGGGGTCGGACCTGGCTTAGAACCCAGACCCCGATCCCCGACCCCTACTCACTCGACACCTAGCACCAACAATCAAGACCGGTATTTGGGGACGAGCCGATGGCGTACCGTCAGGTCGTTTGGGTCGGGATCGGGGTCTTGGCCTACGCTTTGTTCCTCTGGGGGATGCGGACAGTCCTGCCGGCTCTGGCTTTGATCTGGGGCCTGCGGTTTTCGGGTACAGTCCCGCTCCCGATCGGCGGGGAGACCCTCTCGATGGCTGGCGGATGGGCCGTGGACCGGTGGTTCTCCCATGCGGCTCCCCCAGGCCGGCCCTGCGTCGTCGTCGTCCACGGCCTCACACCGGACGGCAAAGATGACCCTCGCTTGAAAGACTTCGCCCGGGCCCTGGCCTGGAGCGGATTGGATGTCTACGTGCCTCATGTCCCCGCCCTGGCCGAATTTCGATTTGATCCCCGGGTCGTCCCTCAGATGAAACGGCTGTTCCAGGAAGTCGAGAGTCGGTGTCCGACGTGGGCCTTGATCGGCATCAGTGTCGGGGCTGGTCCGGCCCTGCGGGCGCTGGAGTCCGCACCTTCGTGGCCCCGCTTGCGGGCCGTAGCGACCGTCGGGGCTTACGCTGACGCCTGCCGCTTGATGGCCGTCGGCCTCATCGGCGAGCGCCTGTACGGATGGGATACGGCCAGCGTCCGGCAGGCAGCCCGCTACGCCCTAGAAGGGTGGGGCCGGACTCATGGATGGTCGGAGGAGATGATCCGGCACCAGGTCGAACGCTTATTGGCCTGTCGTTCAGTCGAAGAGGTCGATGCCTGGTGTCGGCAGGCCCCGCCGGACTTTCAGGCCGTGCTCCGAGAGCTTTCACCTATCGCTCATACCTCTCGCCCCTGGAATGTACCGACATGGATCTTGCACAGTCCGAGCGACCCCGCCATTCCTATCGAGGAGTCTCGACGACTGGCCCAGGCCCTGCGGTCGCCGACCGTCCGCTTCGTGGAAGTCCCTGTCCTGACTCACGTCGAAACCGACGCCTCCCAAGGGCGGACATGGTGGGCCTGGAAATCGCTGTGGAGCGCTACATGGGGGTTTTATCGAGCGTTGAATTAAGCCCCCTACCTGGCCTCATTCTTTAGTCTCATTCTTTAGTGAAGATCAACTGCTTGATGCCATGTTTGTAAACGATGCGAATCTCGTCCTTCAGGA
>JANXAA010000078.1 GCA_025061865.1 Acidobacteriota bacterium
CTGGTACCACTTCATCTCGTACTTGGTCCCAAAACGGAGCCGGCCCCGATAGGTCTCGACGTGGACTTGAAAGCCCGGCGTCGGGCACTCCGTCAGGCTCCACTCGACGAAGGCCGGATCATCCGTCGCTAAAAATAGGGTTCCCCCCTCCTGAAGGACTCGGTGCACCCGAAGGAAGAACCGCCGGGAGAACAGCCGATGATGCACATGCCGAGCCTTCGGCCAGGGGTCCGGAAATAGACTGACGATGCGCTCGACCGACGCCCGGGGCCAAAGATAGTAAAGGGCCCACTCGGCATTCGCATAGACAATCCGGACATTCGTTACACCCGCCCGGTCGATCCGACGGAGGGCCCGCTGGATCGAGGCCCAGGCCGTCTCGATCCCGACGACATTCCGGTCCGGCAACGCTTGCGCCCACCGGACCAGGTGCTCGCCCCGGCCAAAGCCGATTTCTACGACCAGGGGGACCGAACGCCCAAAGACAGCCGACCAGTCGAGGGGCCCCGACTGGCCCCAGTAGTCGACGAGGGGATACAAAGGAACCCGACGCATGACCCACGAAGAAAGGGGTGCCAGGACCCCGTCGGACGTCGAGTCTTGGGGTTAGGGGCGGGGTCCAAGGGCTGACCATCTCAGACCCTCCGTCGACGGGCCACCACCCTACCGGGGCTGAAGACGAAGGGAAGGGCTTCCCGCCGGGTTCTCTTCCACTCAAGACCCGACGCCTCGCATCTCCCCGTCCCCCACCAGGACGGGACCTGGGACCCCTTATACGTCCTTTCGTCAGCGGATGATGATCTCTTTGTCCAAAAGTCTAAGAATTATGATAATTAATATGATAATAATGAGGATAAGGGCGATGGCCTCCAGGTCGTCCCCGCCGTAGGGGAGGCCCAGGTTCTCGGCTTGGAGGACGGCCGCATGCACGTCCGCATCCGTGACCCTCGCCATCCACTGCTCGACCTGCTCCGGCGCATACCCGTAGTCCCGCAACCACTGCGCCACAAGTTGACGCTCCCAATGACTCAGTCGGGCGTTCCGCTCCGCCCACGTCTGCATAGGGTTGGCGGGATGCGGTCCGACCAGGTCGGCGACCGCCACGCCGACCCCCCCAATGACCCAAAGACACAGGGCCACCATCCCAAGGGCCACGACACGCCAAGTCCCACGCATCACTGTCCCACCTCCTCTGGAATCGAGGTCTCAGGTACCGGGTCCCAGGGCCCGCCCATGAGAGACCCCGCACCCTGGGCCATGGAGCCTGAAGGATTCTGGGCCCTCTGGGGCCCCTCGGTCCAGGACGGGACACCGGGTTTCCCAAAGAAGTCTAGGGTCTAAGACCCTTACTTCCCGGCACCCGAGGATTCATTATCTCAGAAGTCCCAGAACGGTCGCAACTGGGCGCCAGACGAATTCGACGTTCAGGACGTCTAGACAGGCCGGCCGGAACGGGGCGACGGGGCGGCATTCCCGGAAGAACTTTTGGCGGCACGGCGAGCACGGCCAGTCGGCGTGGATGGCGTGGATGGGCTGGCCGGTCCCGATAGGTCGGTGCCGGGCTGGATGCCCCGGCCCGTAAATCACACTACAGGGCACGCCCAAAGCGGCCGCCAGGTGAGCCGGCCCTCCGTCGTTGCCGATGAACCATCGGGCGCCCCGAATCACCCGGGCCAGCTCGAGGAGAGGGACGTCTGGCCGCAGGATGTGGACCCGGTCAGTCGCCGGCAGTGGGGGCGCCCACCGGGGCCAGGCGGCGACGACGGCTTGACCGCAGGCCGTTAGACGCTGGATCAGGCGGATGTAGCGTTCCGAGGGCCATGCCCGGGGTCGGCGGCTGGCATCCGCATAGACGAACACGTAGTCCTCCGGAAAGTCAGTCGGCGGGGGGACTTCCTCGGGGAAGCGGAGACCTGGAAGCGCGACTGGGACTTCGGGGACGCTCCCCAGGATAGGCAGGAGCAAGCGCAAAAAGTGAAGGCTCTCGGGGGTCCGGTGTCCTCGGGCCGCCGTCATCCAGTGGGTTAGGAACAGCCGCCGGTGGTCCGTGGCGTAGCCATACCGCCAGGGGACACCCAGAGCGCACAGCTCGACGGCCGAGGCCAACGAATGGGCCAGGGTGATTCCCAGCGACCGGTCGACCCAAGTCGGTCGGCGTCGCCATAAGTATGCCCATCGTCGCCAAGCCGGCTCGTCTGGCATGGACAGAACGTCGTCGACCTCCGGCAGCCAGGCCGCCAGCTCAGCGTAAGCGGCCCGCACGAGGGCGACGACCCGGGCCCGGGTCTGACGCCGGAGCTCGACCAGAAAGGGCCGGGCCATCAGGATGTCACCCATCCAGGACGGCAGACGTACGACGACGACTTCTACGCTCGAGAAGGCGTCCCGCAGGTCCGCACCGAGCGTCCGAGCCATAGCCCTTTCATTCTTAGGATGCAAGATGCAGGATGGAGACCGACGGGCAAATTTCGGGGAACGACCCGCGACCGTACAGGATATCTGAGAACGCCAGCCGTGAGGCGGCCGTTGCCCGTTCCAGTGCCGCCAATGAGGCGGCGTCCGTAGGGATCGGGCTTCCAACCCGTCCCTCCCCAACGTAGGCGTCGCCTTGGGTTTAGGTCGCCCATCCGCTTGCCCAGGGGCTTGCAATGTGCCGGCCTTTCAGGGAAAATCATAATCCGGGACCCCGGATTCTCTCAATGGATGCGCATTCGGGCTATGCGTCTCCGTAGCCCGCCGGAGAAAACCGCATAAGAGGTTCCCCTTTTCTCGGTGGAGAGAGCCTTGTCAGGAATGCTCAACCACTCATTCATGGGGCGATTCCGCCGTTCGGTGTTTCGGGTCTTCGGAAATGGGGTATCCCGCACCTCCCATTTCCTATCTCGACGACCCCGCTGGAGCGATCGGGGTCGGGATCCTGCACCCTGCACCCCGCATCCCCTACCCCACACCTTGCATCTTGCAGCCTGCATCCTCTTCATGCTGAGTGTCCTCGGGCCCGTGACCGCCCAAAACCCGCCACTGACGGCCACTGACTGGCAGCAAGTCCTCCAGAGTGGTTCTGTCGAAGAGAAAATCCAGGCCGCTCAGACTCTGGCAGACCTCCAGGCTATCGAGGCCGTGCCCGCTTTAGGGGCTGCCTTGGACGACCGAGAGCCGAAGGTGCGGTTTCACGTGATTCGGGCCCTGGGGTCCATTCAGGACCCTGCGGTCGAGCCCTTTCTGGGGAAGGCCCTCTTAGACACTGACCGGGACAACCGGGTCGAGGCGTACCGTTACATCCTGGCTTACTACCTGGGTATGCCGGTCCCGACGGTCTTGCAACAAGTGTTCCCTGTGCTTTTTCGGCCCCCTCGGGCAGAGCGGGTTCCCTGGAAGCGGGTCCACCCGGCCATCGTCGAGGGCTTCCGCCGGTGGGTCCAGTCGAAAGACTCCCGGTGGACTTTGATGGCCGTCCAGGCCGTGGGACGTCTCTGGCTCTTTGAACTGACGCCAGACCTTGCCCAGCTCTTGAGCGAACCTCAACCCAAGGACGTCGTCCTCGGGACCTTCTGGAGTCTTGGTCAAATTCGGGCCTGCTCAGCCCTGGGCCGTCTGCTGTCCTGGGGACAGGCCTCGGACTCCGACGTTTTAGAGCGAGCCGTCTGGGCTTTGGCCCAGTGTCACCGGGAGATCCCGGCCCTGGGCGATGTCCTCTGGAAGGCCTATTCGGACGAAAAGAAGCCCGAACGCCGGTCGATCTACTTCCGGGGCCTGGCATATATCGGCTATGCACCCGCCGCCCCGGTCTTCCTGCAGGGCCTGACATCGCCCTCGGCCGAGGTCCGGCGCTATGCGGCTGAGGGCTTGGGGCGTCTGGGGAAACCTGAAAACGCCGAGGCCGTCGGTCGGGCCTTCCTCCAAGAGGAAGACCCGGCCATCCGCCTGGCGATGGACTTTGCCCTCTTCCGCATGGGACGCCTGGACCACGACGTCGGCTTTGTCCGCACACTCCAGCAGGGTGACGCGACCCGGATGGCCCAACTGGCGTCCTACGTGACGGAGTACGCCTTCGACATCCTGCCGGCTTTGTTCCGATATATGGACCGCCTCGATGCTGGGACCCAGCGCCGGCTCGTCCGGTTGGCGGCTTACGCCGAAGACCTAGCTGTCCTGCCGCTCCTGGAGAAGTACCTCGACCATCCAGACGGAAGCTTAGCGGCCGCTGCCTTCGAGGCCATCAAGGAGATCCGTCAGGTGGCCCGCTTCCGTTCAGCGGCCCCTGAGTAATGGGGTCCAGCCCTGCGGCCACCTGGGAATTCGGGAATTCGGCAGTTCGGGAGTTCCGCATGGCTGGAGAATCCCTCCGACCTACTGACGGCTGGATTCCCGGACTGCCAGGTTCCCGAATAGCCGAACGATCGAATGCCTGGACGGCTCATGACGGACGCTACTGAGATCGCCACCGCCCTGGACCGAGCGACGACCCGATGGGCCAGTCGGCCGCCGGCTCTCTTAGAGGTCTTGGCGACAGTCCATGCCGTTGCGACCCGATGGCTGGACTCGGCCGACCCGGAACGCCGGCAGGTCCTTGAGGCCCTATACGCCCACACGGGCCTTCACCCCGACATGCTGGCCGCCATCCTGGACGAGCACCTCCGGGCCGTCCGTCGAGAGACACTTGAGCGGCTCCTACGGGCCGAATTCGGCGACCCGTCCGTCTTGGAGGACTTCCGACCAGACCCGGTCCGGGACTTGCGTTTGTACGCCCCGAGTCCGGGGCTTCGCGTATGGTGGCTCCCTGGGAACCTGCCGGGGCCAGCCCTGATGGCCCTGGTTTTCAGCCTCCTCACACGGGGTCCCTTCCTGATTCGGGTTTCCCGCCACGAACCTGTCCTGGCGCCGACCTTCTGGGAAGCCCTCTGCCGGGAACGACCCGACTGGACTGACCTGGGCGTCGTCACCGGATGGCCGCATGAGGACGAAAAGACGACTCGGGCCGTCCTAACGGCCGCCCACGTCGTCGTCGCTTACGGTCACGAGTCCACCTTAGAGGCCCTCCGGACCCTTGTCCCCGGTACGGCCCGATGGCTGCCCTACCCGCACCGGATCAGCTTCGCCATCGTGAGCCGGGAAATCCTCGAAGCGCCCGACCGGCGGGCTGCGGTAGCAGACGGCCTCGCTGAGGACGTCGCCTGGTTTGACCAGCAGGGCTGTATGTCGCCCCACGTCGTCTACGTCGAGACACGGGCCGCAGCTACCGCCCGGGCCTTTGCGGAAGACCTCGCCGAGAGCCTCCGCCGATGGCAGGTCCGATGGCCCCGCCGACGACTTTCCCCCAGTGAGGCCATGCGGGTCCGAAGCTTCCGGGCCCGATGGCTGGCCGACCCCGACGCCCAGGTCTGGATGAGCGACGACACGGCCTGGACGGTCGTCTGGACGCCCCGGCCCGACCTCGAACCGACGTGTACCTACCGTTCGGTCCTCGTCAAGCCGGTCGACGACCTCGACCGTCTGCCGGACGTCGTGGCCCCTCAACGGCGGCACCTCCAGACGGTTGGCTATGCCGTAGGACGACCGTGGGACGACTTAGCCCGTCGGCTGGCCCGGGTCGGCGTCAAGCGCTTCGCCCCCCTGGGGACCCTGCAGAAGCCCCCGGCCATCGGCTGTCACGACGGCCGCCCCCGTCTGTCGGACCTGGTAGACTTCAGTCAATGGGAGTGAAAGCGGGAGAGGGTCCCCCGTACCAGGTCCCGGGGAAAGAGGGCCCACAGTCCTACCTATCTGCCCCATGTCCATCCTGCCTGTTCACACTTCCATCGCCCGCTCCAGGATGGCCCGGAAGGCGTCCCAATCGGGCTTCACCCGAGTCGGCTCTGGGAGGGTCCGGACGACGATATCGGGGTCCTTCAGGCCGTGACCCGTCAGGACGGCCACGACGGTTTGATCCGCCGAGACTTCCACCCGCCGCTCGGCCAAGGCCCGCCGAAGGCCAGCGATAGACGCCGCTGAGGCCGGCTCGACAAAGATGCCCTCCAACGTCGCCAGCAGACGCCAGGCGTGCAGGATCTCCTCGTCCGATACGGCCAGGAACATCCCGCCCGAGGCCTCCACGGCCTGCTGGGCCTCGGCCCCCCGCGCCGGACGCCCGATCCGGATGGCCGTCGCGATAGTCTCGGGCTTCTCGAAGGGACGGCCGTAGACCAAGGGCGCCGCGCCCTCCGCCTGGACGCCCAGGAGTCTCGGCAGGGCGGCGACCCGACCCGCTTGGTAGTACAGCCGGAAACCCTTCCAGTAGGCCGTGATGTTGCCGGCGTTGCCGACCGGAATCGCCAGCCAGTCCGGTGCCTGGCCCAGCTGGTCGCAGACCTCAAAGGCGGCCGTCTGCTGACCTTCCAGCCGGTAGGGATTCAGGGAGTTCACCAGGGTCACCGGATACGTCGCCGTCGTCCGACGGGCTAACTCTAAGGCGATGTCAAAGTTCCCTTCGATGGCCAGGACCGTCGCCCCGTAGGCCATCGCCCCGGCCAGCTTCCCGAGGGCAACCTTGCCGGCTGGAATCAAAACGAAGGCCCGGAGGCCCGCTCGGGCCGCATAGGCCGCCGCCGAGGCGGCCGTATTCCCTGTACTCGCACAGAGGACGGCTCGGGCGCCGTCGGCGACGGCTTGCGTCAAGGCTGCCGTCATCCCCCGGTCCTTAAAGGACCCCGTGGGGTTCAAGCCCTCATACTTGAGGTAGAGAGAGCCAGGCAGTCCGATCGCCTGCGCCAGGCGGGGCGCCGAAATCAGCGGCGTGTCCCCCTCGTAGAGGGTGACCGGCTCGATGGAAGCGACCTGCAAGAAGGGGCGGTACGCATGAATGACTCCACGCCACATGGATACAATCCCCCTACTGCAAAAGCCATAGAGCAAAGGGCACGGCGCAAAGAGCTGAAAGTCCAGCCGCCCCCCGCTCTTTGCCTCTGCTTCGGGACCAAGCGCGAGGGGGAGTACAAGATACAGCATGCGGGATGCAAGACGCAAACCCCGCTCGCTAGAGCGGGGTTCCCAAAGACATTTCCACTCCGGCTTCGGAAAGTCCTCGCCTCGGGAAGCCCCTCCGCAAGACGTCGGGACTTCCCCACGGACTCGGGCACTGCTGAAAGTCGCCTACGCCTGGGGCCTGCCTACCCATCACTTGCACCTCTGGCCCGGAACGACGCACAGCTCCGGTCGCAGGGCTGACCGGATTTGCGTGTAAGGGATCTCGCAGAACTTGACCTGACCTTCGACGCGGAAAAAACCGGAGCTGACGATAGCCAGACCCTGGCGCGTCAACAGAAAGTCCTTCCAGGCAGGCATCCGGCGCCCATGTACGTCCGATAAAAGGGATTCCCGAATGTGCCGTTTCGCCCAAACCATGTCATCATAATGGTAGTTTTGGAAAATCTGATTCACACAATACTGCATCCATTCTCGGGTGAATCGAGCCGGGTCGCGCCATCGATGGCTGGGCCGAAACAGGTCTCCCAGCTCGATTTTCCGGCCCTCTTTTATAATAAAGTTTATAGTATAGGCGTAATCGTTCGGATGGGCGGCCCCCGTACCGTATTCGTCGACACAAAAGAGCACGCTGATGACTCGGTCGTTCAAATACGTCACGAGGTAGTCAATCCCCAGGTAGTCACGGGGAGAGTCTTGGAGCAGGCCCTTTTCTTCCAAACTCCGCCTCGTCGCCTCGTCTTCCGGTTGGAGCTCTCGGTGCCGCCAGCCTTCTATTAGATACTCGATGGATTCCTGAGCCGGTCGGAGGACGATGCCCCAGAAGTCCTGCCGCTGACCCGAATCGCCGAATTCCCTTAGGGCAGGAAGACGGACTTCCGCATAATATCCAGGTTTCACATATCCCGGCTGGTCTCGACGAGGCGGCTCTTCCCTCAAAATCTCCACCGGCTGGACATAGCGGTCGACCTGCTCGATGAGACTCCCCCCCGGTCGGATCGGCCACCGGTCAGGGTCGACCATCTGGTCAAAGCCGAATATCAGTCTGGCCTGCTCCTCCAGGAGGAGCACACAATCGTTGGTACGCTCCTGCGTAACGCCGGACCCCGCCGGGACCAGGACGCCCAGGATCCAGCAGGCTAAAAAGCCGCGTACTTTCACGGGCTACCTCCCCTTAGCACTTCGAGGGCCTTGTTGTAAAGAGCAATCCGATTATCTTCGGCGTTGGCACGCACCTGGGCATCCGGACTACCCCGATTAATGGCCCGACTGACTTTAGATGGGTCGTTAGCCCAAGGCTGCCCCAAGATGTTCTGACGCCAAAAGTACTCGGCTGCCAAACCGCCTAAGGTCGGCGACAGGGCCAGGAGCACATAGTACGGCTCCTGCGTGAAGTCTACGACCGTCCAGTCTAAGCCTCTGAATAAATCGCTACTTAACCGTTGCACGACCGCGTCTGCCCGTAACGAGACTGACTGGAAATCCCGAAGACCTTTAGC
>JANXAA010000079.1 GCA_025061865.1 Acidobacteriota bacterium
GTTCTTCAGATTGAGTGCCTCCCGGCACTGGCCCTCGGGGAGGCCCCGCATGTGCAAGTACGTCCCCATGGCCCCGTCGACGAGGAGGACTCGCTCCCGAAGACAATCCCAGAAGGAGGCGGACTTTCTCACAGAAGCGCTCCAGGGAAGAAAGTGTCAAGGTGTTGGGGGGTCAGGGCTCAAACCTTTCCCCGACAGGTCTCCTCATGTCCCGCACCCCATCGACCTTGGATATTCAGGCACCCCGCTCGAAGTCGCAACGTGGGGTATTTTAAGCCATCCCCCAGCGTCCGGCCAAGCCGCTGCCGGGCCTTAGCCCCGATGGCCGAGCAGGGTCCTCGGATTATATTTCAATTCGAGTTGCGACCTACAGGACCTTGGCCGGAATGCCTACCCGTGGACCGCAAACGGAGGACCGAAGACTGGGACTGACCTCGATCCCTGGTCTCTAGTCCTCCGTCCCGGTCGATTCAGCAAATCGGGCATATCCGCAAGAACCCTGCCTTAGCGAACGGGACTTGGATGCAAGGCTGAATTCTGAGGCCTCTTCATACCCAACACCTAAACTCGCAACCACAATTCACAATCTGGTCACAATCTGGAAGGAGGCGGCGCATGTGGGGCGTTCTATGGGACTTGGACGGCGTCCTCATCGACTCGGCTCAATGGCACTGGGCCTCGTGGCAGTGGCTGGCCCAGCAGCACAACCGGACCTTTCCGCTTGAGCTCTTCACTGAAACCTTTGGTCTTCCGAACGCCGCCATCCTCCGGCGGTTGTTCCCGGACCGGGACCTGACCGATGAAGACATCCGAGTCCTGAGTGACCAAAAGGAGGCCATGTACCGGACGCTCGTCCGGGCGCATCTGACGTGGCGGCCGGGGGCTATCGAGCTCTTGGAGGACCTCCGGCGGCATGGTGCTCGGCAGGGTCTGTTTACGTCTACGCCTCGGTCCAATATCGTCTTCATGGACGAAATTTTGGGTCTGTCCCGCTATCTAGAGGTCATCCTGACCGGAGATGAGGTCCCCCGGGGTAAGCCCGCCCCGGATGGCTACGCCGCCCTTTGTCAGCGTCTGGGTCTGATACCGGACCGAGCCGTCGTCATCGAAGACGCCCCGGCTGGGATCGAGGCCGCCCACGCCGCGGGCATGCGCTGTATCGCCCTAGCCACGACCCATCCGCCCGAACGACTTACGGCCGCCGACTGGGTCGTCCGGGACCTGACCGACCTGTCGGCCCGGCAAATCCAGGTCTGGCTGGACGTTTGAGGATAGAGATATGGGATACAGGATAGCGAACGGGGCACCTTCTAGACGGTCTTCTTCCCCTTAGGGGTCCAGGCTACTGCAAGCCATGTAGAATCGACTCATAATAATTGCCTCGAGAGCTTGGGAGCATGGAGACTGATCCCGCTGTACCTGCCCATGCACCGCATGAGAGGGGAGTTCACAAGAAGAGGACGAGGCTGGTCGCGACCTGGCGGATGAACTTGGAGTCCGACAAGGCCACGTCGACCTGAAGTCGCCGCCGCAAGACGGTCCCGACGCTGGCCGACACGCCGACGTTGGTCTCGTCGGGCAGGCCGTCGTAAGCGAAATCGAAGGCATCGGCTTGAAAGTCCCGGCCACGGGCGGGCGGTTGGTAGTGAATCCGCCGTTCCGGGTTGACAAAGAGGCCAGCCCGCAGGGCGATAGGCGTCCGTCGGGCGAAGATGACGTATTCGAGGCCGCCGTGAAATTCCCATCGGTCCCGGACGAAAAACCGGTCTGGCGTCATCGTCGCTGAGTGGGTCGAAAAGACCCGGGCGTCCGGGTCGACGATCCGACTGTACTGGACCCACAGGACGTCAGCCGCTAGTCAGAACGTGTCCTGCAGACGATAAGCGACCCCATCGCCGACCCGGTTCGGGACCCCCATCGCCGCCTCGGTGACCTCCAATGTATGAACAGACCCGTCGGCCCGCTGAGACCACATCTGATTGCCCGTCTAGTGGATCCGGGGGTTCAGCTCGCCGACGGCCGCCGCCTGAAGTCGACGGGACAGCCGGAGGACGAGGCCGCCCGTGAAGCCTATCCCCGTCGCTTGGTCATCCAAGTCGAAAAGTAGGGCCGTCTGCCCCTGTCGGCAGGCCAGGTCCGGGATCGGGTCGCAGTTGTCCCGCCGGATAGAACTCAGGACCCGAAGCTGAACGAGCCGGGCCGCCGCTCCGACGTTGACCCGTCCGAGGCGGACAGCGACGGCCAGACCGTACTGAACGCCCGTCAGTTCGAGGGTACCTTCCGACTTGAACAGTCGCCCCAACCGACCCCAATCGGGGTCCCACCACCCCGGGACCTCCCGCATGTCCAGCGTGTAGCGGTCCTTCAACCGCAGGAATTCATGCCGAAAGGCGGTGACGACCCAAGGATCCCTCGGATAGGTCACGCTGAGAAAGGACGGCGAGGCGACGCGGCCGCCGAATCGAGTCGGCTCGAACGTGAAAAGGCTGTCACGGGTCGCCAGACGTTCGATCCCGTAGTCGAGAACTTAAACTCAAAAGCGACTTCAGGCCGTGCCAGGACGACCAGGCCGGCTGGATTCGTCTGGGCGGCCGTGGCGTCGTCGGCCAGCCCCAAAAGGTCCCGCCCATGGCCGTCGCCCGAGCCCCCGGCGGGACAAAGTTAAATTCCGCTTACTGGAAAGACTCCAAGTCGACCGGCGCATGGGCCAGGGCCCTTCCGAGGCCCCAGACGACCCCGCAGACTCGTAAAATTCGCCCTATCATGCCTCCCTCCCAAGTCCCGATACCTGACAAGGGACAGGATGCAAGATGCAAACCCGACGTGCACGTCTGGGTAGCGCCCCGATTGGACGGCAATCTCGAACGCCGGCAGTACGCCGGCGTCCCCCCATCCTGATGCCGCCCATCATGGTGGCGTTAGGCACCATCGAGCGCCTGCCGTCACGGGAGTGTCTCTGAAGACATGCCCCTCGGGTATGCAAGATGGGGATCGGGACCCCCATCTGCCCAGGACGATTGCTTGAATAACGGGGATAGATGAAAATATCCTCGGGATCCCAATCACATCGCAGGAGCGAAGACTTCTATGGTGGTTTCTCAGGACTTGATCGAGTCCGTCATTTGCCAGATCGTCGAGCAGTTCCGTCCCCAAAGGGTCATCCTATTTGGCTCGTATGCCTATGGGCGGCCGACGGTCGATAGCGATGTGGACCTCCTGGTCATCATGGAGACTGACTTACGGCCTGTCGAGCAGGCCGTCGAGATCCGTCGCCGGGTCGATTTCCCGTTTCCTGTCGACCTCCTGGTCCGGACGCCTCGCCAGGTCCAAGAACGATTGTCGATGGGAGACCCCTTTTGGAAGGAAGTCCTTTCCCGGGGAAAAGTGTGCTATGAAGCCCCTTACGCAGGAGTGGGTCGATAAGGCCAAGGACGATTATAAAGTAACCAAGATCTTGCTGGATCTCGGCGTGGACGCTTACGACATCGTCTGCTTCCACGCCCAACAGTGCGTCGAAAAGTATCTTAAGGCCTGGCTGACCGAGCAAGACGTCGACTTTCCCCGAACTCACGACCTGGAGCTATTGGCGAAGCTGGCGGTCCCAACCCTGGCGGAACTCCAGAGATTTCTCGATGAATTGCGCCTCTTGACGTCTTTCGCCATCGAGGTCCGGTACTCCGGGACGTCGGCCACGCGGGTGGACGCCGACGCTGTTTCCAAGCGGCCGACACGGTGCGCCGCCTATTCGGTCGAAGTTGGGTATGAAAGGTCTGGCGGGACTGGGCTGAAGCCGGGCTTGGGTCCTTGGGGCTTGACCTATCCGCCGTTCCCGCAGTGCGAATGGCTCATGAGAGGAGCTGCCACCCCATGATCCATAGCTTCATCGGGTGGGCCCTGGGAAAAACGGATGATAGGTTAGGCCGAGCCCCCTTGCTTTATGGGGGGATGTTCATGTATAATGGTGGATCTGAGGGAGCGGCGTCTGTGTCCCTACGTCGACTGGTTGGTGATGCCCATCGGCGGAGGCCGCGGGCCGGCGGGGATAGGTCCCGGCGACCCGCCCGTCCGCCATGGAGGGGCCCGCTCTGTCCCGGTGCCGTCTTTGCCTTCCTAGTGGGGGGACTGCTCCTCATGGGGATGGGGTGCCGTCAGAACGCCGGGCCGACCCGCCCGGAGAACGCCAACACGACGGCTTTCCAAGTCCAGTGTGACCCCACCGCCTTGAATGTATCCCGCAACGGTCGCGGCTTGACCACCTGCGTGTTCACCTCGATGGGCAAATTCACCGGCAACGTCCAGCTTGCCTGTGCCGACTTACCGGCGGGCATCACCTGTGAACTGAATCCGGCGATGGTGACCGTCCCGGCTGGAGGTTCTGCTGCGAGTCAGCTCCAGATCAACGTCGGCCGAGTCAATCCCGGTAGTTATTCATTCCGCGTCGTGGGTAGTTTCACAAGCTCAGGGCCTGTCGGGAGCGTCGAACAGCGGAATTCTCTCCCTATTCAGTTGACCGTGCCGCCGCCGGACTTTCCGGTCGCCTGCAATCCGGCCAGTCTGAGCGTGACCCGGGGCAGCTCGGGTGCGACCCTCTGTAGCGTGAACTCGACGGGTGGCTTTGACGAATCGGTCTGCTGGAGTTGTATGGGCCAGCCGGCAGGAGTCACCTGTAACTTCAATCCCGTCTCGGTCGCCCCCACGCTGAATGGTGCTGTCCGAGCGGCCTGACGATCCGTGTGGCCGCCAACGTAAATGCTGGGACTTACACCTTCCAGGTCCAGGGAACCGGCGGGGGCCGGACCCGTTCGGTCAACCTTCAGCTGACGGTGACGGCTCCGGGGGCAGAGGCGGCTTTTCGATCGTCTGTAGCCCGGCGGCCTTGACCGTCCCGCAGGAAGGGGAAGGCATGACCACGTGCACGGTCACCCCGATCGGCGGCTTCAATGGTCGGGTCCGCCTGAGTTGTGTAGACCAGCCGGCGCGCGCCGACTGCCAGTTCGACCCGAATGCCGTCGAACCCTTGCCGGGAAATTCGGCATCCAGTCGTCTGACGGTCAAGGTCGACGAAGACGTCAGTCCGGGCACGTACGTATTTCAGGTCCAGGGCACCAGCGGCAATCTGACCCATTCGACGCCGCTTCGACTCATGGTCGTCTCCCCCGGGCAAGGCAGTAAGGTAGTAGGGCAATAAAGCAGTAAGGCCATAGGGGTCATAGGGTGGTATGGCCATGGATCAGCTCTTTGGGTAGCGAGTCCCAAATGCATTGTTGCGATCTCAGTCGGGAGGTAAGCGTCGCGGGCCGACGGGGACGTCGGCCTGACCCAGGGGCCTGACGCCCGTAGCAGCCCTTACGCTCTTGAAATTGTAATGGGGCGAGTCCCGGGGGCTATCCAGTCCCGATGGCATCCTCCGACCCGCCCTACTGCCCTATTGCCTTATTGCCTTACTGCGGAGATGAGGCCATGCAATTCCGAAATCTGGCCGAGATGTTTCTCCATTACGTGAGGCAGTATGACCGCCCGGATGCCCTCTACGTCAAGCGTCACGGACAGTACCGGCCCATCTCGACCCGGGAGTTTTACGACCACGTCGTCGAGTTGGCCCACTTCCTGCGGTCGATGTACGTCCAGCCGGGCGACCGGGTGGCCATCCTGTCCGAGAATCGGCCCGAGTGGTTCTACGCCGACATGGCGACCCTTTCGATAGGCGGGGCCAGTGTCCCCATCTATGCGACTCTCCCGCCGGGCCAGGTCGCTTACATTTTGCAAGATGCCCAGACAGTCGGGGTCTTCGTCTCGACGCTGGAGCAGTTGGCTAAAATCGAGTCGATCGCCGCTGACTTGGCGGCCTTTCTCCGATTTGTCGTCCTCTTCGAAGAAGCGGGTGACTATCGACCGGCCCTGCCGGCGGCCGTCCAGTTCTTTTCTCTGGAACGGGCGATGGAGGTCGGACGCCAGGACCGGGCTCGCCAGCCGGACTGGTGGGACCGGGCCGTCGCCTCGGTCCAGTCCGAGGACCTGGCGACAATTATTTACACGTCGGGCACGACGGGCGAACCCAAAGGCGTCATGCTGACTCATCGGAACTTCCTGTCCAATATCGAGGCGGTCCTGCAGGTCCTCTCGCTGGGGCCTTCAGACGTACACCTCTCCTTTTTACCCCTGAGCCACGTATTTGAGCGGATGGCCGGCTACTACACGATGCTGACCGGGGGTGCTCGTGTGGCCTTTGCCGAGAGCATCGACAAGGTCGCCGAAAATCTTCTGGAGATTCGGCCTACCGTCATCATCGCCGTGCCTCGGTTCTATGAGAAGGTCAAGGCCCGCATCGACGCGATGGCCCGTCAACTCACGGGGCTTCGAAAGCGTCTATTCGAGTGGGCCCTGCGGGTCGCCGACCGGGTCGGGGAACAGCGACGGGCGGGACGGCCCGTCCCGCCGTGGCTGGCTCTTCAATACGCCCTAGCCGACCGGCTTGTCTATCACAAGATCAAAGCCCGGACCGGCGGACGGGTGCGGACTCTAGTCTCGGGTGGGGCCGCCTTGCGGAAGGACATCGCTATTTTCTTTGACAACTTAGGCCTGCGCATTCTCGAAGGATACGGCCTGACCGAGACCTCACCGGTCATCTCCGTCAATACGCCGACGGCCTGGAAGCCCGGGAGTGTGGGTCGGCCCATCCCGGGCGTCGAGGTCAAGATCGCTGCGGATGGCGAGATCCTGACCCGGGGACCTCACGTGATGAAAGGGTACTTCCGACGCCCCGAGGCTACGCAAGCAGCTATTGATCCCGAGGGCTGGTTCCACACGGGGGACATCGGAGAATTAGACCCGGACGGCTTTCTGTATATCACCGACCGCAAAAAGGATATCCTCGTGACAGCTGGTGGCAAGAACATCGCTCCCCAGAAGATCGAGAATCTGCTCAAGCAGAGTCCCTGGATCGAAGAGGTTATGGTCGTCGGGGACGGCAGGCCGTATCCAGCTGCCTTCATCGTGCCGAACCGGGAACGGCTCGTGGCGTGGGCCCAGGAGAAGGGCCTCCCCGTGGAGCCTTATGAAGAGTTCCTCCGCCATCCGACGGTCATTCAGCTCTACGAGCAAATCTTGCAAGACCTCCAGACGTCCCTGGCCCGCTTTGAACAGGTCAAGCGCTTCGTCCTGCTTCCCCAGTCCTTTACGATCGAGGCCGGTGAGCTGACGCCGACCCTGAAGGTCCGGCGCCGGATCGTGATGGAAAAGTACGAGCACCTCATACGGGAACTCTATCCTGAAGAGGTCACGGCTTGAAGAAAGGGCTTCCCAGCTCGGGGCGACTGACGGACTTTCCAGTCGTTTCCCTGATGGGACTCGTCTATCAACGGCAAGACACGGGAAGCCTGCGTCTGATATGGAACACCTTAGAGAAGACTTTTTGGGTGCGGTCCGGCCACGTCGTCGCCGCCACGTCGGACTTAGAAGGCGAACACCTGCTGGACTTTTTGCTCCCCGACTTTAAAGCGGCGATCGTCCCGCGGTACGACGTATGGCGAGAACTCCCCCTGCTGACCGTCATGGAACAATGTCTGTCGGTGGCCGGCATACCGGCCGAAAAAATCCAAGCGGCTTTAGAAGCCTCTATCTACCTGAATCTGGGGAGCGCTCTCTCCTGGTACAGTGCTGAATTCGCCTGGACGCCCGCCGACCCGCCGGACTTCCCGTGTCCCGTCCGATTACCGATCCCGGCCTTGTTATGGAAGGTCCTTCAGGGTGTGCGAGACGTCGAAACCCTCTGGAAGCAGGTCCATCTGGCTTCAGGCCTCCTTCGCCTGCGACTCGGCTTCCTCGCGGAAGCCCAGGACCTGAACCTGACGCCCCAGGACGCTTATTTCGTTCAGCTCTTAGACGGCCGGACTTATTGGGACCACGCCGTACAGGTCAGCGGCCTCTCGCTGGCCCGGGCCGTTCAAATCACGTGCCTAGCCATCGCTTGCGGATGGGCCGAATTCTCGCCGGCGACGGACACTGAGCGTTCCATGTCCCCCACCCCGTCGGCGGTGGCATCGCCGCCGGCTCAGGAGACCTTCCTACAGGTAGCCCTGTATCGCCAAAAGGTCTTGAACTTTTATAAGAACCTGGCCCGAGTATCGCCCCAGCAGGTCCTGATGGTTACGCCCCAGACGTCCCGCTCTGAGTTAGAAGCGAACTACCGTCGACTCTTAGACGAATACGACCCCGACCGATGCTTACGGGACCCGGCTTTACGGGACCTCCACGCGATGGTCGTCGCTATCCGGGACGCCATCCAACGGGCGTATGAGCAAGTCGCCCTGGCGGTCTCCGAAGAGGCACTGCATCCGCCCGCCCCGGCGCCGACGCCCACTGAGGGCCTGGACCCCCGGGACCT
>JANXAA010000007.1 GCA_025061865.1 Acidobacteriota bacterium
GCGACACTTCGGACCGATAGACGGATCAGCGAAGTGGAGGAGACAGGTCGTCGGAATGCACGCCGTCATGCGAGCGTCCTGAGGAACTCACACAGACATGACGGCGATCACTCCGACAGACGGCCTATGCCTCTACTTCCCGACTGCCCCATTGGCCCAAGTTCGACTGGTGAAGCACCAACATGTTGGATTATACTCAAAAGCCGGTCAGCCGAAGTCGATGCCTTGCCAGAACCCGGCCGGCTCGACGGACTAGAACCTAATGGAATAATACTCCTTTAGAGGTATGCTGCTATGCTTGAATGGACCCCCCAGGAACTGAAACGGCGGATTCGGACCGTCCCCGATTTCCCCGTCCCAGGCATCCGGTTCCGGGATATCACGACCCTCCTGAAAGACGGTCCTGCCTTTCGGGCCGCCGTCGACCTGATGTGGGCGCAGGTCGCCGACCTGGACTTCAGCAAGGTCCTGGCCATTGAGGCCCGGGGTTACATCTTTGGGAGTATCATCGCGTACCGGAAGGGCGTCGGCCTTATCGTCGTCCGCAAGAAGGGGAAGCTGCCTGCCGAAACGATTTCCACGACTTACTCCTTAGAGTATGGCAGTGCGGTTCTAGAGGTCCATCAAGACGGCATCGCGCCGGGTGAGCCGGTCCTCATCGTCGACGACCTCCTGGCGACGGGGGGGACGGCCCTGGCGGCGGCCGAGCTCGTCCAAGCCGCCTGGGGTCGGGTCGCCGGCTTCCTGTTCTTAGTCGAACTGGACGACCTGCAGGGTCGCCGGCGTTTGCAGATCGCGCCCGTCTTTTCTATCATTCATTTCAGGGAAGACGAGTGAGCGTCCCGCAGTGGGTCTTGAAAAGGAATTAGCGTGGGGTGTTGCAGTCTAATTCAGAGGTGGGCGACATGGGCCGCCAGGGACGGCGGCCCCCTGATGGCAATCGAGCCGCATCCCTTGTGGGGGAGGGTAAGGGGAGAGCGGCTTCGGGCCGACGCCTCTAAGGCAGTGAGCCCGAGGCGAAGGGCATAGGGCAAAGGTGGGTTGGACTCTTTGCGTTATGCTCTTTACCCGGGGCTCTGTTCCAGTGTCCCGACCCGATGTCAAAAAGCCTGGGCCGTCCGGGCTCCCACGCCGAACGGCGAAGGCCGGGACTGGTTACTTTCCCTGGCGTGACCTGTCCGATGCCGATTCGACCTCCAGGCGGGTCGCCCCGATACCCGGGACCTGGGACCGGGGACTCTCAGTGAGAGCGCCTGTAGCTCAGTCGGATAGAGCACGAGATTCCTAATCTCGGGGTCGGGGGTTCGAGTCCCCCCAGGCGCACCATGCTTGGACGGCCTGCCCCTCTATGAACTTCTGAGAAAATCCTTTACCTAGAATTTCCTTTCCGTCCGCATATCCCTGATATCCGTAGACGCCTGTCGGGCGGCTTTTAAATGCCTAGACCCGCTTTCGACCAGGCCGGATAGGAACCGCGGTGTCGCAGATTCGAAAAAGACTGACTGCCGCTCCCTGTGGGAGGGGTCCAGAGTGGGAGCATTTACCATTTACTGCCTGACCGCCATCAATATGTCGCTCTTGACATCGGCGGCCTGGCGAGGGCACTGTGCCTCTAGCTCCTGAGGTGGACGCTGACATGACTGCCGGCGCTCGGAAGACACCTCCTACGGCCAACCCATTTCTAAAGCACGTACATCGGGTATGCGAGATGCATTGCAGGATGGGGGCCTACTGCGGCTGTACCCATAGGTCCTATGAGAGCGGTGCACTTGCCTCATCTTGCATCGGGGCATCCTGTCTGGAAAACTGTGCTTCTGGGTCGGTAGGAAAGCCCGGTGGGACCCTGTTTTCATGGTAAAGGACTCTGATGGAAAGCCCATCGGGCCTATCTGTCGGGCTGCCCATCTGCGGGAGACCGTGGCTTGTCCCGAAGCCGGAGGTCGTAGGAATGCCGACTCATCGAGGCGCGCCAGACGTGCGGGTCTATCCGGATCCGGATGCATTAAGCCGGGCGGTCGCTCAAGCCATAGCGGGCCTCATCCAGACGGCCGTCGCCGAGAAGGACCGCTTTTGTATGGCCCTCTCGGGGGGTCGGGCGCCCTTCCGGACGTTCCGCCGCCTCGTCGAGGCCTTTCGGGACGCCGTCCCCTGGTCGGGGGTCCACGTCTTTTGGGCCGACGAGCGGTACGTGCCCTTCGACGACTCCCGGAGCCACTACCGGATGGTCCGGGAGGCCTTTCTCGACCATGTGTCCATCCCCTTCGATCAGGTTCATCCTATGCCGACGACGGAGCCGGACCCTGAGACGGCGGCCCGGGCATACGAGAACCTATTGCGGGCATACTTTCCCGGCCCCTGGCCCGTCTTCGACCTGGCGATCCTAGGCCTCGGCGCCGACGGCCACACGGCTTCCCTCTTCCCTGGATCCCCGGCTCTGGCCGAGCGAGAGCGCTGGGTCGTCGCCGTACGAGAACCGACGGCTGACCCGCCGGTCCGACTGACGCTGACCCTACCGGTCCTGAATCACGCGGCCTGCATCTATTTCATCGTGACTGGTCCTGAAAAGACGCTAGCTCTCCGACGTACCCTGGCCGACGCACCAGACCTTGTGAACTGTCCGGCCGGGGCTGTGCGGCCCGTCCGGGGGGACCTCATTTGGTGGGTCGATCAGGCGGCCTGGGGAATTCCTTTATCCAGGGCCGACGGGGCGTTGAGCGTTCCATAGGCAGGGACGCCTGCGTCTCCCCAGGTCGGAGGCCTGCACCTCCCGTAGGCCGGGCCGGCGCTCCTTCAGACCCGGACGACTGAGTCCTCACTCCCAAAAGGGTTCGGTACGGAGCCGTCGGCCTGTTCCTCGTTTCTCCAATCACACCCGTTGATCAAGTAGCGGAATCGGTAGGCTTCGCCAGGGCGAAAGACCTTCGTAAGGCTGTAGAAACCGTCCTTTCGGGGGTTCATCGGCTCGGGCTGCCAGCCATTCCATTCGCCGACGACCTCGACCTGGTCCACACCTTCGCCGCCCGGGACCTCAAAGGTGACCCAACAACGTTTGCCGTAGTATTTCTTGCGGATCATCGCTGGCCTCCTCTGAATCGGGCGTCGCACCCTACCTGGGGATGTATGATGCAAGATGCAAGACGTAGGATGCAAGATAGAATTCAGTACCGGGGATCGGGTGGTATTCGGGGTCAGGGAAAAGACCTAACCCCTATCGCGTCTGACCGATGCTCCGTTTAGGAGGGGATAGATAGGAGGCGGGGCGATCGTCTTTGGAAGTTGAAGAGGAGGGGGACAAATCCCCTGCGAGGGGTAGAGGCGAGGCGGGGCTCGATCCGAGGACATCCTGTGTTAGAGGACCTATCCCAAGGGTTTCGGGACAGGCGGGTCCAGAGCATCGCTGGGACAGTGGGGTCGATGGGGCGGATTCGGGGAAAGGCCCTGACTCCTGGCGTTGGCCCTCGACCCCCGAGAATCCCACACCTATCTATCGCGTGGATTGATAGAGTGGGGCCTTTTTCCTAAGATTGAGATGCCCACAGCCCGGCGAGGCGAAGGCGATGGACTGGGAAGGCTGGGACGTCCCATCCCTGCGGTCCTTACGCGAGCAAGTCGATACGGTCTTGCGGGAAATCCTGGCGACGGCGCCACCCCATGTGCCTCAGCCGATTCGGGACGCCATGGAGTATGCGACGGTCGACGGCGGCAAGCGACTCCGGGCCCTCCTTTTGGTCAGCCTTACGGAGGCCATGCAGGGTCCTAAGCCGGATGCCCTCCTGGCAGCGGCCGCCGTCGAGATGGTCCACGCGGCGTCCTTGGTCTTAGACGACCTGCCGTGTATGGACGACGCTAAGCTCCGACGGGGCCATCCGGCCGTTCACCTTACCTTTGGTGAGGACAATGCCATCCTAACGGCCTTCAGCCTCATCAACTTGGCCTATGAAGTCCTCGCCCGGCTCCCCAGCGTGGAACCTACCACGATCCTGCAGATCATCCAACAGTTGGCCTGGACCATCGGCCGGCCGGGCCTCATCACGGGCCAATGGCAGGACCTTCATCCGTCCGCCTGGGACGAGGCCACCGTCGACACGATCCATTTATATAAGACGGCTGTGCTGTTCGAGTTCGTTACAGTCACAGCCGGTCTCCTCAGTCGGGCCGGCCCGATGGAGATAGCGAGCCTTCGGCGGTTCGGGACGACCGTCGGTCGGGCCTTCCAGTGCTTGGATGACATCCTGGACGTATATGGTGAGCCGTCCGTCACGGGAAAAGATGTCCGACAAGACGTCCGGCGCCTGACGTACTGGAAACTCATGCCGTGGGACGCCGTATTCGATAAGGTCGAGCACCTCTTGGACGAGGCCCATCGGATTGCAATGGGCTGTCGGTGGGCGTCAGGGACCCAGTGGTTCCTGGAGCCCATGATGGTTCAGCTTCAGCTCCTCCGTCTGCGGGTCCTGTCGGCAGAGCGGTGAGGGTCGTGTCAGGTCGGTCGGGCTCGGGGCCGCGTGGGCGCTCAGCCGACTTCGGGTGGGCGCCAGCATGGCCGCTTCGTACCGATGGACGGAAGGGTCTTCCCAGGTGGGTTCGTGCAGTTTCAGGACACCATAAATAGGAGCCCGTCCGGGGTTCGATACGAGCAGTGGTACACGGGGGTACCGGGGCGGGTCCCTTCAAAAATGGTCCCTGATCGGGGACTCGGGCGGGGTCTTCCACAGGACCTGTGGATTCCGGGAACGTAAGAGGGCCGGTCCCGGGTCTCGGCGTCGGGTCCTGGAAGCCGCCGCCTACCGACACTATAGACCCAGACCCCGGACGTGTAGATTCCGACTTTGTCAGAGACAGGCTGGATGGCCTGGGCTCAAGACGGGTCGAGCGGGTCTTGCGGGGACCCAGGACCCATCTTCATCCCCTGGCAGTCAGGCTATGAAGGGGCTCGTTCTGCGGGGTGTCGTCTTCCTATACGGGCTATACGGATGGCGAGACTTAGCGGTCGCCCAGACGTGGACCCAGACGTATGGTGGCGGCCAAGTCGAGGTCGCTTATTCGGCCCAAACGACTATCGAGGGGGGACTCGTCATCACCGGCTATACGGAGTCCTTTGGGACTGGTGGTACGGACGCCTGGGTCCTGCGGTTGGACGCCGCGGGCGACCTCGTATGGCAGAAGGCCTTCGGCGGAGGTGATTCCGACGTGGCGTATGCCGTCCGGGTCACGTCCGACGGGGGCTTTGTCCTCTGTGGGTACACGAGTTCTTCGACGGCTGGAGGCGATGTGAGGGCATGGGTCTTTCGTCTGAACGCCGATGGCGGCCTCGTGTGGCAGAGAGCCTACGGACCCGGCGTCGCTTACGACGTCCGGCCGACACCCGACGGGGGCTTCGTCGTCGTCGGGACTACGACGGCCTTTGGGGCGACGGGACTGGATCTTTGGGTCCTACGGTTAGACGCTCAGGGGAACATCGTAGGGCAGAAACGATATGGGGGTGGCGGGAGCGACGTAGGCTACTCGGTCCGGGTCACGCCCGACGGGGGCTTTGTCGTCGCCGGGTTCACGACGTCCTTTGGGGCCGGCAGTTATGACGCTTGGGTCCTGCGCCTGGACGCCTCGGGAGGAGTCTTATGGCAAAGAGCTTACGGGGGTGGTCTTCAAGATTGGGCGTACTCGGTCGACTTGACCCCCGATGGGGGTTTTGTCGTCGCCGGTTATACGGAGTCCTTCGGGGCCGGTCGCAACGACGTCTGGGTCTTGAAGCTGGATGCTTCGGGGAGCGTCCAGTGGACAGCCACGTATGGAGATACGGCCGATGACTACGCCTACGCCGTGCAAACCTTGCCCGCCGGGGGCTTCATCGTCGCTGGCTATACGACGTCCTTTGGGGCGGTCTATCTCGGAGACTTCTGGGGCCTGCGGCTGGGGTCGGACGGCGCGATCGTATGGCAAAAGCGCTACGGTGGGGTCAGCTACGACTGGGCCTATGCCGTTCAGGTTACCCCGGACGGAGGTTTCGTATTCGCTGGGATGTCGCAATCGTTTAACGCCCTGAATCGGGACGTATGGGTCGTCCGGACGGATGGGACGGGTGGCGTGGCGGGACCCTGTCCCCTCATCCACGACACCTCGGCCGTCCTGCGTCGTGACCCCATCCGGTTCACGAATACCGGGGCCGAGGCCGTCGACACGAGCGCCGTCGCCGTCATGACCGAGGCCAGGACCGTGAACACCGGGGGCGTTCCTGCCCGCCAGTGCCCGCTGTCGCCAGATTTCAGCGTTGAATGTCAGCCGGCCCGGATCGTCGTTTCCTGGGGCCGGCCCGCTACGAGTCTGTGTACCGCCCGGTCGCTCAATGGCTTTCAGGCAGACGTCACGTTAGGCTGTCGGGACCTTCCGGCTGGGATGGCCTGTGAGTTTGCCCCCAATCCGGTGACCTTGCTTGCCGTCGAAACGGGCACCAGTCGCTTGACGGTACGGATTCGTTCTTCTATCGAGGAAGGTTCCTATACCCTTTGGGTACAGGGCCGATCGGGCTCTCTGGCTCGAGAAACGGCCCTCCAGGTCGAGGTGTGGTCTCGACATTCTATCGGGCCGCCGCCCCGGCGGGGTCGCGCCCCGTATCCCTGAAGGGAAGCCCCGTGTGGGAGTCCATGGAGCCTTTGGACCATGATCCCCTTTTTAACGCCTGGCCCTTGGGACTCCATCCTGCATGGCGACCCCCTTTAGCGAATGGGGCCGGCGGGGATCTTACATCCTCTGGGACCCGACACCCGGGACCTGGGACCGTACCTTGCATCCCGATGAACCCGCTCGAGTGAGCGAGGTTTGTATCCTTCTGCTCTCTGGAGCCTGGGCCATGCGGGACATCAGTGACTTTCCCGTCGAGGCCTTTCGGGACGCCCTTCGGGCGTGGTTTCGGGAGAACGCCCGGGACCTACCGTGGCGGCGGTCCCGAGACCCTTATCGCGTGTGGGTTTCCGAGGTCATGCTCCAGCAGACGCGAGTCGAGACAGTTCGGGACTACTACGAGCGGTTCCTCCGCCGTTTTCCTGACGTCGAAGCCCTGGCGGCCGCCGAGTTAGCCGAGGTCCTACGCTACTGGCAGGGCCTGGGGTACTACCGTCGGGCCCACCACCTCCATGCAGCGGCCCGGCGAATCGTCCGGGACCGAGGCGGCCGGTGGCCTCAAACGGTCCAGGAGTGGCTTGCCCTGCCCGGTGTTGGACACTACATGGCCCGGGCCGTCACCAGCATCGCCTTCCGCGTCCCGACGGGCGTCGTCGACGGCAACGTCCGCCGGGTGCTGGCCCGGCTAAGGGGCCTCCCACGGCCCGTCGTCCGAGACCTTCAGGCCTGGGCCGACGTCCTCGTCGACCCCCGAGATCCCGGTACGTTCAATCAAGCGATGATGGAGCTGGGGGCCACTGTCTGTATACCCATGCGGCCCCGATGTGGGGACTGCCCAGTCCGGGCTTTCTGCCATGGTTTTTCGACAGGCCACCCTGAGCAGTTCCCGACCCCGGTGCGGAGGACGGAGCCACCGGAAGAACGATGGTGGGTCGTCCTGTGGAGTCACCGAGGCCGATGGCTCCTCGGGCACAAGCGGGATGGCCTCCTCCGGGACATGTGGCTATTCCCGATGTGGCCCGACCAGACGGGCGACGTCGAGACCGACGTGCTAAACCTTTGGTCTTCGCTGGACACACAGACAGTCGCCGCCGTCCTCCGACCCCTGGCAACCGTCGTTCACGAGTTTACCCATCGGCGCTGGCGTCTTCGGCCCGTCTGGGTTCCCTGGCCCGACGGCTGGGATCCCCCGGCCGTCGATGGGATGATGGCCTCGACCGAGATGTTCCAAAGCTGGCAATGGTTTCCCCGAGCCTACCTGCCGCGGATTCCCATTCCCCGGGCTCACCGGAAGGTTCTGGCGGCCTTGGCCCGCCCAGCTCTCCGACCGATAAGTGAGTGATGGAGGGGGCCTGCCTGGACCCCCATCGGCAGCCAGCTTAGATGCCGACTTCCCACCGTCTGGCCCACTCATGAACCCCTCCCCGTCCCAGGGAGCTCGCTACGGTCCGGCCTTCACGCCGACCGGTTCAGCCGTGCCGACTCTTTCAATAATCCGGATGTTCGGGCTAAAAGACCATCGGTGGGGTAAACGGACGAGGCCGATGTCGCCTACGGGGTTGTGGACCCGGAACGTGTACAGGCCGTGGTGGTAATCGTACGGATAGCCGTCCCGGCGATGGACCGCCACGTCCAGGGTATATAGGCCGTCCAGGAGGGGTAGGGGGTCGATAGTACACGTGACCCATCCGGCGCCATACATCTCGATGGGCTCCCACCGCTCGATGTGCGTGTTCGAACCGTAGCAGTGGACGCCCTGTTCCGAAAAGACGCCGATGCCGAACACGAAGTCCTGGACGGGCCGATGGGCCTGCACGTGCATGCGGACGACCATCGGCTCGCCGGTCTGAAAGACGCGGGTCGGCTCCATCCGACCGTTTAAGAGTTCGACGTCCGTGATCTCGACGGTCCGGTCCCCCCATCGACTCGGTGACGAGACGGCCGTCGCCTCGACGGGGGCCGCCTGGGCCAGCCGCTCCGTCTCGTGACGGGCGACGTCCATGCGGTAGCGGCCGACGGCCTCCCGGGGGTCGCCGACGTACTGGATACGCCCCCGCTTGAGCCACACGGCGACGTCGCAGAACTCCTCGACGAGCCCCAGGGCGTGGGTCACTAAGACGATAGTCTTGCCAGCCCGTTTGAAGGCGAACATCCGCTCGAGGCACTTGTGGGCGAATGCTTCGTCGCCGACGGCCAGGACCTCGTCGACGAGCAGGACGTCGGGGTCGACGTGGACCGACACGGAGAAGCCCAGCCGCATGAACATCCCCGACGAATACGTCCGGACAGGGTTATCGATGAACTCCTCGAGCTCGGCGAATCGGATGATATCGTCCATCCGCTCCCGGACTTCTCGCCGGGACAGACCCAACATGATGCCATTAATGACGATGTTCTCTCGGCCTGATAGCTCAGGGTGGAATCCGGCGCCTAACTCGATGAGGGCCGACACCCGGCCGTTCACACGCACAGTCCCCCGATTCGGTCGGGTGATGCCAGCGATGATCTTCAGGAGCGTGCTCTTGCCCGAACCGTTGGGGCCGATAATGCCCAGCGTCATGCCGCGGGGAACTGTCAGGGACACGTCGTCCAGGGCGACGAGGACCTCCTGCGGTTGGAGGAGCCGGAAGAGGTCTCCCCGGAGAAGGGCTGTCTTAAGCGTCAGAAATTGACGGCTGAAGGCCTGGCGCTTGTAAAACTTCGAAATGCCTCGCAGTTCGACCGCCACGTCGGTTGACATGGGTCCCAACTTTACACCCCCGCACCTAACACGCCGATGCCCTGCGGCCCAGCCCCGGGACCCTATCCTGCAACCCCATTGACCCCGCTCTTGGATGACCCCGCTCTGGCGATCGGGGTTGGGATGAACCCACCCCGATGTGCATCTGTTTCCACGATTGCGGCCGGGTCTCTAAGATCGCAAACCCAGGTTCTGCTTCCCGGGGCCTGGGACCTTCCCATCATACTCGTTGCGCCGCTCGCACGGACGGGACGATCAGGACCAGGGCCGTGACGACAAAGAGGAGGCCGCCCAGGGTCGCCATGAGATCGGGGGGCACGGGCGGCTTCGGCAGGGCGGCACCGCCGATGAATAGAAAAGCTAAAATGATGGCCGTGATGGATTCCCCGGCGATGAGGCCCGAGGCGACCAACGTCCCGACGTTTTCGGCCCGCTCTCGAGCCGGGGCCGGTAGGTTCCGTCGATGGAGCCAGGCGTCCATCAGACCCCGGAACACGCCGCCCACGAAGATGGCCGCCGTCGAGTAAAAGGGTAAGTACATTCCGACGGCGATCAGCATGACTGAGGGGACTCGCAGGAGGATCAGGGCGACGGCCATGAGGGCACCGACGAGGACCAGAGGCCAAGCCATTTGGCCAGCCATGATCCCTTGGGACATCATAGCCATTAGGCCCGCTTGAGGGGCGGGCAGAGTTTCTGACCCGATGACGTAGGTTCGATGCAAGATGACCATCGGGAACGTCAGGACGAACGCTGAAATCAGGACGCCCCCCGTCTCGGCGACCTGCATCTTCCAGGGCGTGCCCCCCAGCAGATGACCGACCTTGAGGTCCTGCATCATGTCCCCGGCGATGCCCATCGCACAGCAGATGACGGACGCAATCCCTAAGACGGCCAGGATCCCCCGTTCGCCCGTGATGCCGATCGCCAGGAGGATGAAAGCTGCGATGATAAGGGTCGAGAGGGTCAATCCCGAGATGGGGTTGTTCGAACTTCCAATCAAGCCGACCAGGTAACCCGCCACGGCCGCAAAGAGCAGGCCGGCGACGACCATGACGACGGTCGCCACGACGGCGCCGCCCACACTCTGCGTGAAGTACCCGTACAGGAAGCCGACTGGAATCGCCAGGAGGAGGATCCCCAAGAACACAGGCCCCATCGGGAGGTCTTTCTCCGTGCGCAAGACGACGGCAGCGTCGGCCGCGTAGGTCCGAACCCGCAGGATGCGGGCTAAGTCCTGGACCGCACTCCGAAACGCCGACCCCAGAGCTTCCCGCAGGCGGAAGAGGGTGTAGAAAGCCGCCACGATCATCGCCCCGACGGCCAGGGGCCGGACCTGCTGGCGCCATACGGTAAGGGCCACGTCCATCCAACCTTTCGACTGGGCCGTCGCTTCCATGTGGGGTCCTGCAAACAGAAGGAGCGGCACCAACAGACCCCAGGCGAGGAGGCCGCCTGTAAAGACCAAAGCGGCCAGACGCCATCCGATGATGAATCCGACCCCCATCAGCATCGGCGACGCCGAGGGGGTGAACCAAACGAGACCGCCCCCGTGTTGAACGTCTGGGGTGACGGGCGATGGGAATCTTCGGAAAGGAATGAATCCCCGGAGATATTCCTGGATGACCTTAATGCCGATGTCGTTCTTAAATAGCTCGATGAGAGCGCTCAGGCCCATCGCCCCGAATACATAGCCCGCCCCGGTTTGACCCGCCTGACCGGCCTTCGTGAGCTCCGCACAGGCCACGCTCTCGGGGAAAGGAAGTTCGGGGTCATGGACCAAGACTCGACGCAGGAAGATGATGAATAGGACCCCCAGGACCCCACCTATCAGCATGATAAAGGTGCTTTCCCAGTAGTTGAATTCCTGCCAGACGCCCGTCAGGACGAAGGCCGGAATCGTGAAGATGGCCCCGGCGACCAGGGCCTCTCCGACAGAAGCTGTCGTCCGGGCAATGTTCTGCTCTAAGATACCCCCACCGATAGGACGTAGCAGGGCCAGGGCGACGACCGTCGCCGGAAAGGTCGCCGCGACCGTCAGGCCGGCCCGCATCCCGACGTACGCATTGGCCGCCCCCAGGATGATGGCCATGACGATCCCGATGACCAGGGCTCGGGCCGTCAACTCTGGGGGCCTCTCCTCGGGCGGCACGTACGGCCGGAATTCTTTTGGCTCCGCCATGGGACCCCTCCACAGACAAATCATCGGGCTAATCGGGAGCAAGATACAGGACGCAGGATACAGGATGCAAGATGCGGGCTTTAGGATGTCCGGTCGAGTGGAACTATCGTTGAACATTGTCCGCGTCAGCAAGGGTCATCACAGACAGACTTGTCGAAGAGACGAAGCAGAGTTCTGGGCCTCCCTGTGAGACTTCGGACGCCTGCCGATTCGTTGTCTGTATCGAGCCAGTAAGTTCCCACCCATTGCGCAACAGCTCATGGCCTTACTGCCGCTGCCTGACTGCCGTGTCAAATGACACGCTCGTACTCGGCCGGCCTCAGTTCCCAGACTCGGACGCCGCAAAAGCGTTCGCCCTCGGGGCAGAAGGGCTTCTGCCGGGCCATCCACCGGATGAGGCACGGTGGCCCGAGGTAACGTCCGACGCGGGGATGGACGTCGGCGATCTGGCGCCACTCTTCGAGGGACGCCCGCCAAATTTCCTCCTGGGCGTTGTAGCACAGTCGCATGGCCAGCTTGTGGTGCATGTTCAGGAGGTCGCCGGACTCGTAGAATCGGACGGGATAAGCGTTCGGCAGGAGATAGGCCGCATACTCGGGGGGGCCACCCCGCCGAAGGAAGTCGGCGACCCGCTCAAACAGCCAGGTCATCGTATCATCGTAGAACCGCCGAGCCTCTTCGTCTTGCTCGACGAGGACGGGGACGACGTAGTCGGGCTCGCCGGTCCAGGTCGACCAAATGATAGGACGGGAGGCTGGCGTCATGCGGTGCCGCTGGTCCTGAGCATCGGCTGTGTGGCTGAGCTTCTTCTGAAAAGTGTAATGCACGTGATGGAGAGCCCGGGTCAGCTTCAGGTGAGTCGTCACGTTGAGGGACTCGCCGAGGGCCGGGTTGCGGGCTGGGTCGAGGACGAGGGTGAGGGCCTCGTCGTCGCTCAGGGCCGAGGCCGAAAGCCCCAAGACGGACCGGACGGCGGCGGCCAAGACGGTCTCGGCGTCGGGGACGGTGGCGACTAAACGGCTGATACGGCCGTCGAGGGTGGCATCGAACTCCCGGACGAAGGTCCGGGCTTCCGACGGCGGCGGCCAGGTCCGTCCCTCGATCGGCCAGGGGTTTAGGGTCGACGGCTCCATCGGGGGCTCGAGGACCCACTCGTAGTGGGGGTCATATTCGAGGACGGCCCGGACCATCTGGTCGGCGACGAGGGCTTGCTCGGTGGGGACGTCCCCTGTCCGGCACGTCTTCCAGTACCGGAGGAGCGTCAGGGCACTGACAGTATGGTATAGATAGGTCGTCGTCGCCAAGGGCAGGACATAGCGGGCGACCTCCTGGGCCTTCTTCTGAACGGCCTTCCCGTACTTTTCAGGCCGATAGCGGCGGCCTGGGAAACGTCGGTAGTAAGCGGTCGCAGCGACAGGTTCCAATAAGGCCGTCAGTCGCCCGTAGGCGGTCATCAGGCCCTCGACAGTCGTGATATAGTGGGCCCGGAGGGGACCCGTCAGGGGTGGAACCAAGAAGTTCTCCCGCCGGACGGCCACGTAGCGCTGACTGACCTGCTCGCTATTGTAAAAGGGGTGGCTGTGTAAGAATGACCAGGCCAGGAGACGGGAAACGTTCTCGAGGGCAAACTGAAAATAGGCGTGCTGGAAGGTCGTGTGATGGCCAGCTGCGTAAAGGCTCTGGGCCAATCGGCGGTCCTTTTCGTCGAGAGGGCTTTCCAGGACGACGCCCCGGCCTGAATAACAGGTCCGAGCACTGGTGAGGACGCTCTCAAAAGGGCGGGGAAAGGCTCGGACAAGCCGCACACGCGGCTGGGGCTCAAAGGTCGCCGTCATCCTGCCTCATGGTGCGGAAGGGGGGACTTGAACCCCCACGGGGTTGCCCCCATTGGATCCTGAGTCCAACGCGTCTGCCATTCCGCCACTTCCGCATTCGGGAGGGTTCGCATAGTAGTATAAAACCCGCCGGGAATCCGATCAAACGCCTAAAGTCGGTCTCACGTCCCGGGCGTCAGGTCCCAGAGAAGGGCCGCAACCCCAGACCCGTCTCGGCCGTGGGCATCTCCGCGTTGCGAAACGGGGTCCCTCGCACGACTTGCACGGGTCTACGCTCTCCCGGGTCTCTAAGGTCTCTTGGATGACCCCGCTCTGGCGAGCGGGGCTGGGACCTTGCATCCCGCATCTTGCATCCTGTATCTTGCATCCTTCGTGAAGTCAGGCTGGAGGGAGAGCGCCTAATTAGCTCATCGCGGATGGTTCATACCTTGTGAGTCCCGTAAGCTATGAACTCAACTGAAGTGGGGGTAAACGTGTCAAACGTCTGGGGACTTCCGGCACCGCCGGCTTCTGGGGCCGCCGACCTGTACTGGGAGAATCTGTCTCTTCCGGTGAGCATCACCGTTAGCATGCCCTTTGTCTTGATGCTGGGGGCTATCGCCGTCCTGCCCCTGGCCTTTCCGCATTGGTGGGAATCGAACCGCAACAAGGCATGGATCAGCCTGGCCTTGGGCCTCCCGACCCTGGCCTACCTACTGAGCTTCGTGCCCGAGGGCTTAGCGTTGGTCTTCCATACGGCCGTCGATTACGTGGCCTTCGTGACCCTCTTGACGGCCCTGTATGTCATCTCGGGGGGTATCTACATTCGGGGGACCCTGGCCGGGACGCCCCTGACGAATACCGCCCTGCTGGGGATTGGGGCCGTGGCGGCCAGCTTCATTGGCACGACGGGTGCCTCGATGATCCTGATCCGACCCCTCCTGCGGGCAAATCACCGGCGGCGGCATAAGCTCCACACAGTTATCTTCTTTATCTTCATCGTGTCCAACTGCGGGGGCCTCTTGACCCCGCTCGGGGACCCACCTCTGTTCTTGGGCTTCTTGCGGGGCGTACCTTTCTATTGGACGTTTCGCCTCTGGGCCGAATGGGTCCTCGTAAACGGCCTACTCCTGGCCCTTTATAACTTCCTGGACCAGTACTGGCTGAATCGAGAGGAAACGGAAAACCGCCGGGCCCTGCTGGAGGAAATTACAAGGGCCGAGCGACCGATCTCTATCGAAGGCCGCCATAACTTCGTCTACCTGATGGGTGTAATGGGGACAATCCTGTTGGTCGGATACATGGGCCGGGTCGCCGGTTGGTCTGACGTCTGGCAGAAGATCGTTCAGACCATTGTCATGGCGACCTTGGCCGTCTTGGCCTGGTGGACGACGCCCCGGCGAATTTATGAGCAAAACCACTTTACGTTCCATCCCCCTATCGAGGTCGCCGTCGTCTTCGGAGGCATCTTCGCCACGATGATACCTGTCCTGCAAATCTTGGCTCATTGGGGTGACCGCCTGGGCGTCGTCTACCCCTGGCAGTTCTTTTGGATGACAGGCGTACTCTCCAGTTTCCTGGACAATGCGCCGACCTACCTGACCTTTGCCAGCTTAGCCAGCGGTCTTATGCATACAGACCCTATGAATCTGGCCGAGCTGACCCGTACGGCGGACGGGGAGTTCTTACTCCGGGCCATCTCGTGCGGTGCTGTCTTCATGGGTGCGAATACTTACATCGGTAATGCCCCGAACTTCATGGTTCGCTCCATTGCGGAGGAACAGCGCATCCGGATGCCCTCATTTCTGGGTTACATGCGGTGGTCTATCCTTTTCCTGTTCCCTCTGTGGGTTTTGGTGACCCTCGTCTTCTTCCGGTAAGCCGGTAGGTCCCAGGGAAGGGGCCCCAAAGGCGGAGACCTCGAACTGTGAAGGGCCTTGGCTGTCAGACTCTGCGGGTTGTCAAAATGAGTTCCTTACATTCGGGCTTGGGGTCAGGTATTCGGCGTCAAAAGCCCGGGTCAGGTTTTCCCTGCCCTTGATCATTCAACTCCCGGCAATTTCAGCCTGACAAGGTGCTGGGCGGATCTGCGCGGGTCGGTCCTTACGACTTCCCACACTCGAATCCATCCCTCCATGCCCCCGCTGGCCAGCTCGCATCGGTTCGAGAAGGCCAGGGCGAGGACGGCCTGGGCATGGTCCCGCTGTTCATCGAGGACCGTGAGCTGCTCCCCGTCCCACTGCCAGAGCCGGACCCATCGGTCTGTCCCGGCGGTCGCGACCCAGAGGGCCCCGGTGTCGGGACCCGAGGCTCGGGACTGAGGGCCATGGGCCGTAGAATTGCCCGAATCCGAGGATTCGGCGACGCAAGTCGTGACCTGCGTGACCCACCCCCGATGGGCGGCTTCTTTCCAAAGGAGCCGACCGTCAGCCCGCCGCCAGATGTGGAGCATGCCACTCGTGTCGCCTGAGGCGACGACGGCATCGGTCACGAAGGCGACCGTCCGGACCGGGCGGCCATGGCCGATATAGGCGGTCTGACGCTGGCCGTCGGGGACCGACCAGACGAAGACAGTCCCGTCCTCCCCCGCCGAGGCCAGCCAGCGGCGGTCCGGCGAGACGGCTAAGTCGATGACAGCGCCCGTAGGACCCTCCCATCGACCCCCTGGAGTCTCGCTCTGGACCGACCAGACCATGATGGCGCGGTCCCGTCCTCCGCTGAATACAAGACCCGCCTCGGGGATCACGGCGAGGGCCTCGACATCGCTGGCGTGTCGACCCAAGGCTGTCCACTCACCAGCCGGCAGACGCCATAGCAGGACTTGATCTTCCCGGCCTGCCGTCACAAAGCGTTCGGCGTCCAGGACGGCTACAGCGAACATCGAACCCATCCCGGGATTCCACTGACCGACCAGCGAGGGCCGTCGGTCCGGCGTCCACTGCCAGAGGCGGACGCTGTCGTCAGCCCCGACGGAGACCAGCCGTCGGCCGCCGGGCCACCAGGCAATCCCATAGACCCAGCTCGGATGCGCCTGCCAAGCGTGGAGGACCCGCAAGCTCCGTCGAGCCGTCGCGGATCCCTCGACGCAAACACCAGGGGCACGGGGTGAAGAGCAAAGAGCATCGAGCCCCGGACACAGGACAAAGAGTATACCCACAAGGCCTACACGCCGCATCCTAAACCCCGAAGCTCTCGCTCTAAAGAGCGGGCCGGGAAGCGTATGTCTTGCATCCTGCATCTTGTATCCTGTATCATGCCCCCATTGTCCTGGGGAGAAATCGGCGATGTGGAACCTTCACTTTTTGACAAGACCTGCCTTGGGACTTGTCGTCTGGGCCCTCGGCGCCCTACCGGTCGAGGCGCAGGCGCCCGCCGGCAAGGCTCAGGCCGTCGCTATCGTGCGAGGCTTCACGAACTCTGACATCCAAGGTACCTTTATCCTAACCCAGGGAGACGGTAAGTCAGTGCGGGTCACCGGCGAGGTCCGGGGCTTGCCTCCGAAGAGCACCCTGGCCATCCACGTTCATGAGTGGGGCGACTGCCGAAATCCGGATGCCTCGGGGGCCCACTTCGACCCCCACAAGAGCGGCAAGCACGGGCACCCGCACGACCCCGTCGGCTCCCATCATGCCGGCGACCTGCCCAATCTGGAGACCGATGACCAGGGCGTAGCCCGCATAGACTTCACGACCCAGGCCTTCACGCTCGATATGTCGCCGACGTCCGTCATCGGACGGGCCCTTATCATTCATGAAAAAGCCGACGACTATAAGTCGCAACCGGCCGGGGCGGCCGGCGGCCGGATCGCCTGCGGCGTCATCGGTTGGGCTAAACCCTAAGGCGCAAAACCCGTCCCGCGCCGATGGGCGCGGCTTAGGTCCTTTAATGTTACTAATGTTACCCTATCAAGATTTGATTTTGGGGTCAGGGACAGAGGTCCGGCGTCCCGGCCGGTGGAAGCCTGATGCCGGACGCCGGACCGGATAGTTCAAACTCCACGATTCGGCTATACAAAGTGCTACAAGGCCAAGAAGCGGTCCTGATCTAAGACACCAATGACTCGGTCGCCATGTTGTACGATACCCCGCAGGAATTCCGACTTCTC
>JANXAA010000080.1 GCA_025061865.1 Acidobacteriota bacterium
CGGAGAATAACTTCTTACGTCTACGGTTTTCGGACCACATTCAGCTTCAGCCCGTCCACGTGAAGGGCCCCCTGGCCATCTTGGACGGGGAAGTCCGGGCCGACGAGGACCTCGTCGTGGCCGCCCGGCTCACGGCTCGGTATGCGGACAAGATGCCGAATCTATCGGCTGTAGCGATTTCGGTTCACTCCCCGACGGGTTGGGTCCGCACATTGGAGGTCCCTCCGGCAGAAGAGGCCCTCGTTCGGTCCCTTCAGGTGGGCTGAGCTGGGCCCAAGCGAAGCCCTGGGCGCCCCGCTTGGTCTCGAAGACTTGGATGCCTACCTGCGGAAGGCCGCAAAAGCGGACCGTCGTCGCTTCGAAGGCCTGCCGGAGCCGGTCGCCCGGCCCGATCGTCGCCAGAAACCGTTGAACCCCGAGCCACCGAAAGGACGCCCGGCCAGGTTCGGCCGATACAAGTCCGACCAGCACGTGGCCCCAGAACTGTCGGGGTCCGGGATTCCAGAAGGACACGTCGATTCCGTAACGGTGTGGCCTGAGGTGGCGGATCCGCAGGCGCTCCAAGACGAGTAGAGGCGGGACCGGCCGGGCCTCGACCAGACGAACTTCAAGGAGCTCGCGGGTCTCACTACACATACGGACTTCACGGACCGCGGTCGTCAAATCCGTCGGGAAAGTTGCCGTAAAGGTCCATCGGACCCAGTTCATCCAGGGCCACACGCACACCGGGAACCGTCGGGACGCTCCCGCCGGGACGCTGGCCGGTGGGATGACCTGGAAATCGATAGTCCACATGGCCGTTGGGTCGCAGGGCTTCTGACGAAACACCTCCCAGATCGTCGCGAGGGCCTGCCCCGTCATCCAAGGAACCGACCAGCACGCCTTGCCGGACGGGGAAGTCACGACTGGCTGCGGCTGACCTGTATAACCGGCCTGCCCAGCCTGCCCGGCGCTCCAGATCTCAACCGGCATGACTTGCAGGCCATACCAAGCCCGAGGAACCCATTCCTCAGAAGCCAGCCAGACCGTCTCCATCGAGGGACATGGGTTCTCCTGCCAGTACCCGACCCAGGCCCATCCGAAAGCAGCCAAGACGATCGTCCAGAAAATCGCCCGGCGCCGACTTTCCCACGGCCAACCCCGCCAAGCCCCGTATAGCCATGACGGTACGACCCAGCCTATACACCAAGCCAGCCAAGCGGCCGTGTATCCGGCGGCCCGTCCAGCGTCGGCCCACCCGAGGGCGGCCAAGACGAGGGAACCGAAGACGACGGGCCGTAAGACGTCGGACCCCCATACATGCCGAGCGACCCCGGCGGCGATGAAAGCGCCTATACCGGCCGGGACCGTCGGCCCGATTCCCCCGGTACTCAGGGCCACGAGGGCCCCGCCCAGGCCCAGCCCGACCCACTTGAGCCATAGGAAGGTCCCAGGTCTCAGGCACCGGGTCCCGGGGACATTCACGGAGGTGTGAGACCTGACCCTTGAGACCCCCCCCCTTCCCCGAACCCCGTGCAAAAGACGTCGAAGATAGGGGAGCTTTCGAGTCAGGGTCCCTTCCGAAGACCGGTGATCCCAGGCCGCAACCTCCTGCCTAAGGGCATCCAGAAGCCAAACGGCGCAAAAGGGGAGGGGCGTCAGGAGCGCACCGACCCAGCGGATTGGACCGGTCAAGATGAAGTAAGGGGCCAGCCCGACAGCGACCCAGACGGCCGTCGGATCGACCCCTCCGTCGATGCCGACGGCCCCCAGGAGGGCCAGGACCCCGCCGACGACCCGGCCGGTCCAAGTCGGACTTCGCCAGAGGAGTAGACCCAGGACTAGCCCCCCCAGGCCGTAAGCGACTCCGACCGGGAGCCAGTCCAGAACGCCGGTTACAAGACCCATGGCCTATCCGATCCGTCCAGTTCGGAAAGATGTGCAACCGAGCGGCCTTTCCCCTCTCTCGGGCCATGGACGAACAGGGAATGGCCGACGACAGGGATTCGCGGTGCACCCCATCGCCCCTCGCCGTACCGTTCGATTATCATCCGGGGACCAGGTAGGCGACGGCAAACCCGACCTGGGCAACGAACATCATGATGTACATGTGAGTCCACGAGACGTGATTTGCGTCCGCCGCTAGCTCATCAGGCCGTCGGAGCATGAGGTACACGACGTAAGCCCCGTAAGCGACTAACACGACACTCAAGGCATCTAACAAGCGAGCATTTCCAGTCAGGATGCCAACCCGGATTCCCACAGGGACGAGTAGGAAGGGGACGATAAAAAAGGGGCTGATGACCTGAGCCGCCCGACGGACGCCGTACCGGACTGGTAGGGTCCGACACCCGTAGGTCCGATCGCCCTCGATGTCGGCGAAGTCCTTCGTGCTGGTGGCACCCAGCAAAAACAACCCAAAGATAGTCCCGATATACCAAGGTTCCCAGCCCCAAATAGTCTTCGCCGAGGACCAGCCAGCGACCTTGAGGAGCCATCCCCGCGGGATGGCGATAGTCACGTTGGCCCAGATCCCGAACCGCTTCGTCCGCAAGGGCGGCGCCGAATACATCCACGTCATCCCGACGGCAGCAGCCGCCAAGGCAAAGCACTCGGGTCGCCCTAGGGGCTGGACCCACCAGGCCAGGATGAGGCCCGCGGCCAGCAAGACTCCCGCGTAGACTTTCGCCACGCTCAGGGGGACTCGGCCGGACGGCAGGGGCCGGTGGGGCTTATTGATCCGGTCGATCTCCAGGTCGTAGACCTGGTTCAGGACGTTCGACCCCGCATTGAGAACGGCCGCCATCAGGCTCCCCAAGAGGATGAACCGGAGGTGGGTCCAGTCCAGGGGCTGGGGCGGCCAGGCACCCAGGGCCGTCAGGCCCCCTGACAGAAAGCCCAAGGCCGGGGCGATTAGGGTAAAAGGTCGTGCCAATTCCCATAAAGTTAACCCCCAGCCCGGGCGCCGCGCCCACTGCAAGACCTGGGACGTCATCAAAGCGACCCGCGGTCCCGGCATGGTCCGTCTCCAGGGGGGATAGGGTCAAGGACCAGGGACCCGGTCCCCTGAACCCGGGTCCCTGACCTCTGAGACCGCCACCAGCGGCAGGCGTCGACGAACATCTCGAAGACGGCCCGAGCTGCCGTATCCTGGCCGAACATCCATTCCGGGTGCCACTGAATCCCCCAGACTGGGTGGTCCGGGTCGGTCCCTTCGAAGGCCTCGACGAGACCATCCGGCGACCACGCTACGGGGCGCACACGCGGACTCAGCCTCTTGATACCTTGGTGATGACTGCTGTTGACCATGACCGAGGAGCGGCCGACCCACCGGTACAGCGTGGAGTCCTCGCTTAGGCGGACCTCGTGAGCCGGCTGGGTCGGTGGCGTGTCCGGGTCGTGATCCAGGGCCCCCGGGACCTCCGACGGGATGTCCTGATAGAGGGAGCCGCCCAGGAATACGTTCAGAACCTGACAGCCGTAACAGATGCCTAAGACCGGCAGACCTTGCTCGAAGGCCGTCTCCAACCATGCCCAGTCTTGCTGTTCCCGCAAGGGCGACAGGGGACCCAAGCCCGCGTGGGGCGATTCCCCATAGCGTTGAGGGTCGACGTCGCTGTGGCTCCCCGTCAGGAGAAGACCGTCCAGGAATTCGGCGACCTGCCGCCGGCCGGCCGCCCCCGGGACGGGCGTCAGGACGATCGGGACCGCTCCTGCCCCCACGAGGGCCTGCACGTAGGTCAATCGAAACCGGCATAGGGCCTCGGCCGTATCGACGTCCGGCAGGACACCGATGATAGGTCGACGGACATCTTCTTTCATAGGGGACGGACCTCGGTCGTAGGTTGGCTGATGAGGTGGACGGCGACCTGGTAGAGTCGGTCCAGGAGGGCCTCGGGAGGACCCTCTGTGGATTTGTTGACATAATGGGCGGGAGCGCAGTATTCCATCACGCGCTGAAGCTGCTCGTCGACCCGCAAGGCCGACAGGAAGATGATCGGCGCCCGCACGGTCTGCCCAAAGGCCTGTTCAACCCAACGGAACGCCACGGCCGCCTGCGTACCCGCCAGGATGGGCATCCGCACGTCCACGATGGCCAACCGGATCGCCTGCTGGCTCTGCAAACATCGGACGGCCACTTCTAAAAATTGACCCCCGTGTCGGACCACCAAGATGCGCTCGAAGAGACCCCGATTTTGGAAATAGTCTTTCAGGAGTTCGGCCAGGGTCACCGTGTCGTCGGCGATGATCAGTGTGCCCGCCCGAGCCAGGGACGCCGGGGGGACCCAGTCGAGGGAAAAGCCGCAATAGGCACACCGGACCTCTCGACCCCGCTGGCGGCCCCGCTCGACCTCGACCTCGTAGACGATGACGTCCTCGCCACAACTCGGACAGAAGCGCCGACCTTCCATGACAGGCTCTTCCCCTGAAGTCCCAGGGGGCAGATCCCCCATGAAGAAGAACAGACTTATTGGGTACCCGGAGCCCGGGACCCAGGGCCCGGGACCCGCCGAGATCGTATCACATCCCACACGGCCGGGTCCATCCGCTCATCCTCGGCCAGGTGGACGTACTTGTGAAGCTGGACTTGTAGGCGGATCGGGAGGCCCGTCGCCAGGATGGCTCGCGCCAGGGCCTGGGCTGAAAACTCCTCATGGGAGGGCGAAAAGAGGACTTCCCACCGTCCGATGAGGTCCATCGCCCGGACGAATTCGACGGCCCAGGTAAAGTCCCGCCACGAGCGGATGACAAATTTGAGCTGGTCCCACGGCGCCAGCCATCGGAAGTTGGGGAAGTAAAACGATGGGAAGGCCCCGCTGTCAGGACACTTGACATCCACGACCTTAATGACCGGCGGCGGGACGGCCTCAATCGACAAGGCCCCACTCGTTTCCAGTAGGACTCGATACCCCTGACGGAGCAAGAGTTCCATCAGGGGAATGACATTCTTCTGCAACAGGGGTTCGCCCCCCGTGATCTCGACCGTCCGGCAGGGATACCGCCGGATGGCCTCGAGGATTTCGTCATAGCTCATCGGGACGCCGCCGTAGAAGGCATGCTCGCTGTCACAGTACACACACCGCAGGTGGCACCCCGTCAGGCGGATGAAGACACAGGGCAAGCCCATCCACGTGGACTCTCCCTGAATCGAATAGAAAATCTCAGTGACTTGCAGGAAACCAGGACGCATGGACCGTGGGCAATCCGGCAGATAACCAGGTCGGTCGATAGAAGGATTAGGGCGTAAGGGGAACCCCCGATGGCTGGGTGGATAGGGATACCTTATCAGACCCCGACACGATTAGGCGCGACCTCCGGGGGTTACCCTTGCTCCCTCACCGCTGACCAGCCGACCGGCCTAACCGCCCCATTGCCGTACCGCCTGATGGTTCTCCTATTCGATAGATACCTCTCGGACCGCCGCTGACCGCCGGGGGATCCAGACGGTCAGGAGTCCATCTCGGTACGTAGTCTCCAGCCGGTCGGGATCAGCCGTCTCGGGTAAGGGTACACAGCGGGCCAATGGACCCGCCGGAATCTCGATCCGATAGTACTCTTGTCCCTCTTGAACCGGTGCCAGAGTACGGGTCCCGAGGATCCAGACCTGATGACCCTCGACCCGGACCTCCAAATTCGCCCGGTCCACACCAGCGATTTCGGCCTCGATGACGTAACCCTCCGGCGTCTCATAAAGGTCGACCGGGGGTTCCCAGGGGGACTCCACGTCAGGATCGACGGCCAAACCCTCCAGCTCCCGGGAGAGGGTCTCTTCTAAAAGGCGATTGAACCGTCCGTAAAGGACTCGGAGCGTATCCCGTAAGTCGTGTTTCCACACGGCCCACCGCCAAGGACCGGGCGTGCATAGAGATGTTAGATTTTCCCCTCCGGAAAATCCAGTCACTGGTGGATGTACTCACCAAGCCGGCTATCCACTGGATATGGAATGAAAGTACAGCCGGTCACGTCGCCGGTCGACGATGGGGACGGCCGTTCGGTAGCCAAGCACGCGAGCCCTAAGGGCATGGGGGACGGAATGGGCTCTTGGCGAAACCAAATCCCCCAGGCTAAGCCCGTGCTATGCTTGACGGCCCTGGAGGTGGGCATTATGATTAAAGTGAATCTCCTCTTGTGAAGGGAGCGGGAATAGCTCAGAGGAAGAGCGTCTGCTTGCCATGCAGAAGGTCGCGGGTTCGAATCCCGTTTCCCGCTCCAGGGAGGCGTCGCCAAGCGGTAAGGCAGGGGCCTGCAAAGCCCTCATTCGGCGGTTCGAATCCGCCCGCCTCCTCCAGCGTCTCCCCTTTCCACGGCATCCCGACTTAGCTTTTTGCCTGATGCCTCTTGCTTTATGCCAGGCCGCCCTCGTCGAATACGCATTACGGCCCCATCGGTAGGCTAAGCTGTACCTCCAGCCGATCAGTGTCCCTACTGACAGTCAGCGTGACCCACTGACCGGTCGGGACCTGCGCGGTGAACCATGTCCGGATTTCCGGCGGGAGACCCCCCTGGAGAGTCTCGGGCCATCGGTCCGGCCGGAACCATAAGACGGCCGCCGGCGAGGGGACAGCCGATCGAACGGTTTCCGAGACCGGCGCAAGTGTATCTCCGACGGCCGTCGATCGCAGGGCATGCCAAAGCCGCTCGCCCAAGTCAGATGCGGCCTCGCCGACGATGAGATAACTCCCGCAGATCTGGCCCTGCAGGTGCCATGGAAAACGCACCGCCGGACCCCTCAACTCGAAGGCGTTGGTACACCCAGGAGCAGCCGGTCGGTCTTGCCACTGCCAGTCTGGAGGCAGATGGCGTCGAACCCAGGGGAGGGCCTGGGCCATCGTCGGCGAGGCCCGTAGGAAGGCAGCGGCCGTCCAGCCCCGGTCGAGGCGGGGATCTTGGAGACCAAACAGCACGGCATCTGTGGCCAAGTATCCGATGACCAGACTGAGCGCCGGCGGCTCCAGTCGAAGCTCCATCCACCGGGTGGCGATGTAGAGCAAGGCCGTCGGGTCGTAGATCCAAACGATCCCAAAGATGGCCCCCTCCTGTTCAGCGACGGCCGCCAGACGCCGGGGGAGTTCCTCCGATTGGGGTACCAAGCCACGACGGTCTTGCCGTCGCAGGAACCATCCGAGGAGAAGTCCCAGGCCCGCTAAAACGCTGAGGCCTAGGACCGTCCATCCTAAGACTGTAGACCGGACCCTCATCCCAAGCCCAAGCGCCGACGGAAGTCGGCGATCGTCTCCTTCAGGCCCTCCTCCAGGGGGACTCGGGGTTCCCACCCCAGGATGCTCCGGGCCCGCGTAATATCCGGCTGACGGACCCGGGGGTCGTCCTGGGGGAGGGGCCGGAACTCAATGCGGCTCCGGGAGCCCGTCAGCCGGAGGATGAGCTCGGCCAGCTCGAGGACCGTCATCTCCTGGGGATTGCCCAGATTCACGGGGAGGTGGTAGTCCGACATCATGAGGCGGTAGAGACCCTCGACCATATCCGAGATATAGCAGAAGGATCGGGTCTGGGAGCCGTCCCCGTAGACGGTCAAGGGTTCACCCCGGAGGGCTTGGACGATGAAGGTCGGGACGGCTCGGCCGTCGTCCATGCGCATCCGGGGACCAAATGTATTAAATATTCTTGCAATCTTTGTATCAATTCCATGCACCCGGTGGTAGGCCATCGTCAAAGCCTCGGCAAACCGCTTCGCTTCATCGTACACGCCCCGCGGCCCGATGGGGTTCACGTTCCCCCAGTAGTCCTCCGCCTGCGGATGGACCCGCGGGTCTCCGTATACTTCCGACGTCGAGGCCAGTAGAAACCGCGCTCGATGCCTTAAGGCCAGGCCCAGGGCCTTGTGGGTCCCCAAGGCCCCGACCTTCAGGGTCTGGATGGGATAGACCTGGTAGTCCTTGGGACTCGCCGGACTCGCCAAGTGGTAGACGAACGCCACAGGCCGGTCGACGTAGATGTAGTTCGTCACGTCGTGATGGATGAAGAGAAAGGGCTGGTTGTACAGATGGGCGATATTCTGGACGTCTCCCGTCAGGAGGTTGTCCATGGCGACGACAAAGTACCCTTGCTTCAGCAGGTACTCGCACAAGTGGGAACCGATGAAGCCGGCCCCACCCGTCACGAGGGCAACCGGTCCGTGCATCGGTAAGACCTCGAAGGGGTCGGGTATCGGGGGCCAGGGACCACGGGGTCCGACGAAGGGTTCCCATCGTCAAGGCCCTCATCCCAGACCCCGGGTCCCAGACCCCTGATTCGGGGGAATGAACCGTCGGCCGACGGCGTAGTAGTGAAAGCCCAACCGGGCCATCCGTTCCGGATGGTAGATGTTCCGGCCGTCAAAGACGTAGGGCTGGCGCATCAGCGTCCGGAC
>JANXAA010000081.1 GCA_025061865.1 Acidobacteriota bacterium
CTGGATTAAAGACCCCATCTTACCCCTCCCAGGAGGGGAATAGTCTGCAGTTGGGTAGGTCCACGAATGGATGGAGACGAGAAGACCCTCTGGAGTCCGAATCGTTCGGATTCGACTCTGGTCTGCCGCCTGGGGTCCCTGAGGGAACCCTTCCCGTATGGGGGGATAGTGGCGCAGGCTCTGACATGCGGGTCCGTAGGTATTCCTGGCCTGGGGAGGGGGAATCCGAGACCCGTGCCCGTCCTCGATCCCCGGTCCCCGGTCAGGTCGTCGGCGGATCTGCCAGGCCCCCTGGTCCTTAGGGAGAGTGGGTCAGGGGAAGGGGCACCAAGGGGAACGGGCGGGAGAAACCTGCATCGGTCGTATATCCTGTAGTGTCAGAGGTCCTTTCTAGTGGACCGAACTGAGAAGCGATGCCCTTGGAGCATCTTCCTCATGATAGGAAGCACAGCGGCCTGGTTCGCCGTCGGGCAGGGTGTCGAGCGGGTCCGGCATCTTCGGGTGGCGGCGGCCGCCGACCTGCGGTACGCTATGGAGGACCTCGTCCGGGTCTTTCGCCAGCGACACCCAGACGTCGCCGTCGAGGTCGTCTACGGTTCGTCCGGAAGCCTTTATGCCCAAATCTTAAACCGAGCCCCCTTCGACGTGTTTTTCTCAGCGGACGCTGAATATCCCCGCCGGCTGGCGGCTCAGGGCCTGGCCTTACCCGGGAGCCGACCGTTTCTGTATGGCGTCGGGTTCATCGTCCTGTGGGCCCGACGGGAGTCGTCCGTCGACGTCGAGCGGTTGGGGATGACGGTCCTCCAGGACCCGTCCGTCCGGCGCATCGCCATCGCTAACCCGCAACATGCGCCCTATGGGCGGGCGGCCGTGGCGGCACTGAAGTACTTCGGGATGTACGATGCAGTGGTCCGCAAGCTCGTCTATGGGGAAAACATCAGCCAGGCGGCTCAATTCGTCCAGAGCGGGGCGGCCGACATCGGCATTTTAGCCCTCTCGCTGGCCTTGGCGCCAGCCCTCCGGGACACTGGCCGGTACTGGAAAATCCCCCCCGTGGCCTATCCCCCGATCGAGCAGGCGGGCATGATCTTACCGTGGGCCCAGGACCCGGCGGCCGCCCAGGCCTTTCGGGATTTTGTCCTGAGCGCCGAGGGACAGGCCATCCTGGCCCGGTATGGTTTCGAGAAGCCTGGGGGTCGGAAATTCAGCGATGAGGTCATTCGCCAGCCGGACAGGACAGTTCAACCGATGGGCCGATAGACAAGTCGATAGCCCGTCCCCGATGCCAGCGGAACCTCACGAGGTTCGAGTTTTAACGCCAGCCCTCATGCTGGCCTTCGGCCGGGGAGAGGCCTCCACGCGGGGACGGCATCCTGCCGGCAAGACGGACGCCGACCCTCGAGTCGATCCTTGGAAGGCTGGTTTTACGGTCATGGACCGTATATCCATAAGCTACCTCTCATGGGCCATCTACAAACTGCTGGATGGCCGAACGCCTGAACTCCCGAAGGATCGGAGGGGCAGACATGGACTGGACGGCGATCGGTGTGAGCCTGCGGCTGGCCTTCTGGACGACGGTCATCCTGCTTATCCTCGGGACTCCTCTGGCCTACTGGTTGACCTTTGGACGAGGCCGAGGCCGATTCCTCGTCGAGGCCGTCGTCGCCCTGCCTCTGGTCTTGCCGCCGACCGTCTTGGGGTTTTACATTCTGATGGCGACGGGACCGAAGAGTCCCATCGGGCGACTGTACGAAGCCTTGACGGGACGTCTCCTACCCTTTTCCTTCCAAGGCCTGCTGGTTGCTTCAGTCCTGTATAGCCTGCCCTTCGCCGTCCAGCCTCTCGTGACAGCTTTTCGGGGCATTGACCGACGACTCTTGGAGGCGGCTTGGTGTCTGGGAAGCGGACCCCTGACGACCTTCTTCCGGGTCGTCGTCCCCCTGGCCGCACCGGGCTTCTGGACAGCCATCGTTCTAAGTTTTGCCCATACGGTCGGTGAGTTCGGGGTCGTCCTGATGGTCGGCGGCAATCTGCCAGGGGTGACTCGGACGGTATCGATTGCCATTTATGATGAGGTGCAGGCTCTGAACTATGCGGCTGCCGGTCAGACGGCTTTGGCCCTTCTGGTCTTCTCTTTCGTCGTCCTGGTAGCCGTCTACAGCCTACGACGGGACGTGTGGGCCCTATGGCCGATGAAGTCCTGATTCGGGTCGAGAAGCGGTATCCCAGCGGAGGCGGCATTCGAGGCGAGCTGACTATCCCCGGGGGCGGACCTTCTGTAACCGTCGTCTTTGGCCCCTCGGGAGCCGGCAAGACGACACTGCTGCGGTGCATCGCAGGCCTGGAACGGCCCGAACGCGGCCTCATCCGATTCGGCCATGAGGTCTGGCTCGATACCGAGACCGGTCGGTGGGTCCCACCCCAGGGCCGACGGGTGGGCTTCGTCTTCCAAGACGATGTCCTGTTCCCGCATCGGACTGTCTGGGGAAACGTCGCCTACGGCCTGCGGTCTATGCCCTGGGCCGAGCAGGCGCAGCGGGTCGCCGAGATGTTAAGACTCCTCGACCTGGAGGCCCTGGCCGACCGGTATCCCCGGACGCTGTCCGGTGGCCAGCGGCGGCGGGTCGCCTTGGCCCGAGCCTTAGCCCCAGCTCCGCGGCTTCTACTCCTTGACGAACCCCTGGCGGCCCTCGATGCCCCAGCCCGGCGGGAGGTCCAGCGTCTGATCCGGCAGGTTCTCGCTCATACGCGGATTCCAGCCGTCTTGGTAACCCACGACCGAGACGAGGTCCTAGCGATGGGCGACCGGATGGCCGTCGTCCTTGACGGGGAGGTCGTCCAGGTCGGGACCGTCGAGGAGGTCTGGAGCCGTCCGGCGAGTCCGGCCGTCGCCCAGGCCCTAGGCATCGAAAACCTATGGTCGGGCCGCGTCGTCGGGCGTGACGGTGACCTTGTCGCCGTCGCTGTCGGCGACCGGCGGCTGTGGGCTCTCCCCCCGGAGGACCTCCAGGACACTGGCGACGTGTGGGTCGTCGTTCATCCGCGGGACGTGGTCCTTGAAAAAGGAACCTTGCCGGGGTTCGAAGCCGACCTCCGAGTCAGCGCTCGAAACCGTCTGGCCGGCCGCGTCGTCGGATTCGTCCCCGAGGAGCACGTCCTGCGGGTATGGCTCGATTGTGGATTCCGTCTGTCGGCCGTCATCACTTATCAGGCCCGAGAGGCCATGGACTTGCGAGAAGGCGACGCCGTGATGGCTATCATCAAGGCCCCGGCCGTCCGCCTGATCCCTCACGGGGCTCCAGAAAGGCCCTAGGGGCCAGGTTCACCGCCAGGCGCCCCAAGCAGTGCAACGCCCCCCGACGTTCGCCCTCGCCTCGTCCCGAGCCTCCACCCGAGCGGCCGCCTTCCGCCCGGCCCGACCGGCGTCGTAATGTATTTTATTTTAAATTTTTAAATAGATTTCATGACGGCGCAGGTCTCGGGCCTCCAGACCCATAGGCCTTCTGGCCCGCTGACCGCCTCCATCCCCGTTTCGATTCAAGTCGACAAAAAATAAATCTTTAACATAAAGTGCTTCTAACTCTTAGACGCTAAGGGCAGTAGGTCATGTGGATAAGCATCCGTAGGGTGATCGTCGCAAGTTTAATGGGGGTCCGGGTTGTCGTCCTTGACTCCCAGGGACAGGAGGCCCGCAGCCTTTTTCCGCCTCTTGCCCCTTACCGGACTGTTCGGGGCCTCCAATCCGTCCGTCCTCCTTAAAAGCACGCCCGGAATAACCCAGCTTTGGAAGATCGATCAACCTACCCCGATCCGATTGAAATTTACGTTGCAGAATTGGACGTAACGGTATTAGCAGGACATTCCCGCTTGCCCTCCTTAAGGGCCGGTCGTGTCGGGCTCAGAAGGTCCGAGGCCCTCGGTTCGGGGCGAAGTCCGCAGGCGGGCGACCCGGGCTGGGACGCCGTAAGCGATGGCATAGTCGGGGATGTCGTGCAGGACGACAGAACCGGCCCCGATGATGCAGTCCCGCCCGATACGGACACCGTCGTCGATGAACACGTGGGCCCCGACCCACGTTCCGCGTCCGATGTAGACGCCCTGCGACGACGTCGGCTGGCCAATGACGGGCACGTCGAGGCGGTCGTAGTGGCGGGTCGCCCCTGCGACGTACACGAAGGGGGCGAACAGGACGTGGTCCTCGACGACGACCTCCCGGACCGACTGGATCAGACAGTGGGGCCCGATATTGGCTCCCGTTCCGATGCGGATCGTCCCGCCTCGGCAGACGAGATGTGTCCCCCGGCCGATGAAGACGTCGTCCCCGAGGATGAGGCGGGGCGGTTTCTCCGAGTCACCTCGACCGTCTAAAAGGACGAAGTCTTCGAGGACGACGCGGTCGCCCAGAGCGATATGGAAGGGGGCCCGAAGGGTCACGTAGCGCCCGATGGCGACGCCCCGGCCCATCCGATGGAATAAGAACCGATAGAGTTTCTGCCGGAGCCACAGGCCGAGGCTCCCGCCGAGGCCCGTCAGGAACACCGTTAGGAGCTCATAACGGAGAAAGGCCGACCAACGGAGGTCTCCGACGATAAGCTGCCGGTACTTCCGGAGTGCTGAGACGGACTCATCGGTCAGGAGCGCTTGTTGCTTCGTCTTGGGGACTTCCGCCGGCCGGACGGCACCCGAAGGCTCAACCATAATAAGGCCCGAGACTCGGTGTTGGGGATTGGGTATTGGGCTCCCAAGAACTCCCCAACACCCAACCTCCAACGCCTGGGACCGCTCATCCGACCTCAACGACTGGAGTCGGGACGTCCTGAGAGGTCAGAACGACCCGGGTCTCGTCATTGCGCCGGTCATATAGGGCATTCATGACCGACGCCAGGGCCAATTCAGGACGGTTGTTTTCCTGACTTAGATGGGCCAGCAAGAGGTACCGGCACCACTTGTCGAGCCGGGCTCGGACGAACTCGGCGACGGCCGCATTCGAGAGATGCCCGTGGCGACTCAGGATCCGCTGTTTCAGCCACGGCGGATAAGGCCCTTTCAAGAGCAGTTCCAAGTCGTGGTTCGACTCCAAGAGCAAGAGCTCGGCACCTTCGACATGATTCTGGACGTTCAGGGGCAGGTATCCCAGGTCAGTGACGATGGCGACCTTGGTCGGGCCCTCCCAGATGACGTAGCCGACGGGTTGGTTGGCATCGTGGGGGACGGGAAAGGGCTCGACGAGAAAGGGACCCAGTGAGAAGCGGTGACCTGGCTGGAAGGTCTGCAGGCCATAGGGCACGACCCCCTGGGCCTGAAACCCTTGGGCGGTCCCGACAGAGGCGACGACGGGCACCCGAAAGTGACGGGATAAAGCACCCACGCCCCGGCTGTGGTCAGCATGCTCGTGGGTCACCAAGATGCCACAGACGCCGTCAGGCGAGATGTGAGTGGCGGCCATCCGTCGAAGGACTTCCCGCAAGGAGAGTCCCGCGTCGACGACCAGGGCGCCCCGGCGACCCTCGATGTAAACCATATTCCCACCACTGCCACTGGCCAACACGCAAACCCGCATTACGGCACGACCTCAAGGGTGTGTAAGCCTGCTTGGGCCGGTATAAGGCTTACCCCTACCCGCTACCCCTCTGGCCATTCCCGCGCCTCGAAGGCTACGGGCCAGGGCAGGTCCCGGATCACGGCTGGCGGGACGTCACCCAGGACGAGGCACGAGAGGGCGTCCGGCCGGAAGACTTCCTGGGCCACGGCGTAGGTGTCCTCGACCGTCACGGCCATGACTTCCCGGACCTTCTCGTCCAGGGACTGGAAGGGTTCCTGATAGACGAACTGCTTCGCTCGGGTGAACATCCGATCCGAGGCGCTCTCCCAGCTCATGACGAGGTTGACCCGGGACTGCTCTTGGACCAAGTGGAGTTCCTCCGGCTGGACCGGCACCTCTCGGATACGTTCTAGTTCCTCCCAGACGACTCGCAGGAGCTCAGGTAGACGGTTGGGCATCGTCGCCGCCGTCACGTACCAAAAGCCCGCATCCGAGTAGGGAACGATAGACGCATGAATGCTGTATACCAGGCCTCGCTCCTCTCGGACCTTCATGAAAAGTCGGGAACTCATGCCTCCACCCAAGACACTTAACAGCAAGGCATAGGCGTTCCGACGGGGGTCCCGGAACGATAGGCCCGGCCCGCCGATGATGACCTGCGCCTGCTCGAGACCCGGACGGTGCCAGTAGTGGGCAAAGGGATGGACTGTCGGCGGATGACGTTCCGTCGCCTGACCCGAACGACCCGCTAGGGGGGCAAAGTGTCGCTCCAACTGCTGGTACAGCGTCTCTGAGTCGACGGCCCCGGCCGCCGTCACGAGCATATTGGTCGGGAAATTCTGGCGTTCGAAAAAGGCGATGAGCTGGTCCCGCCGGAAGTCCAGGACCTGCTCGGCCCGACCGGCGATGGGCCGCCCCAGGCCGTGGCCAGGCCAGAAGGCCTCGGTAAAGCGTTCAAAGGCAAATTCGGCCGGGTCGTCGTCGACGCCCCGGATTTCCTCGACAACGACCATCCGCTCCTTCTCCAATTCGACGGGGTCAAACAGGGGGTTCAGGAGCAGGTCGGCAAAGAGCTCCACGATCCAGTCCGTGTGCTCGGCCAGGACCCGAGCATAGAAACACACATACTCCCGGGTCGTGAAGGCATCGACCCGGCCGCCGATACGGTCCAAGAGGCGGGCGATGTCCTGGACGGACCGATGGGTCGTCCCCTTGAAGAACATGTGCTCCAGGAAGTGGGCCATCCCGACTTCGTCGGGACGCTCATCCCGAGAACCCTGCAGGAACCACACGGCTAAACTGACGGAATAGGTGTTCGGGAGCGGCTCGACGACGACGGGCAGGCCCAAGTCCAGACGCCCGACATACACGCCCTTCTGTTCAGATGTTGCGACGCCCATGACGATACCCCTCGCCCGATGAATTGGAACACAACGCCGTTGGATTCGTAGGAATGGTACCGGTGGTCAAGAAGCCCGATTTCCGGGTTCCGCGACGGTGGGATGGGTCCTTCATGGTTCGTAGCTCTTAGTCCTCTCCCCTGAGCCCCAGTCAGATGGTCCGGGACAATCCTGGTACACCCCGCCTTTGATCACACCGTCCCGCCGTCACGAAGCTGGAAAAACGTCTTTCTCAGAGGGCCGGAAAATTCGAACCGGAAGGCACTGCTAATTATGTGGATCTTTCGATAAAGTGGCCCATAGCCGGCCCGCCCCAGCAGTCTACCGAAAGACCCCCTCGATTGCAAGTTCCTGATTGGCTTTATCTCAAATCTGACCCGAACCCCTGCCGGGGCCTCGAACCCCGCCCGAGACCGGTCCCCGGGAGGCGGCTCCAGATTCTCTAAGCTTTGAACGCTGGGGGGCGGGTGTCGGCTTTCTAAGAGACCTATACCCCTGCTCCCGCCGAATTTCCTGAGACCCGACACCGGGGACCCGGAACCGCCGTCTTGCATCCGGACGACCCCGCTCGAGCGCGCGGAGCTTGCATCCTGTATTCGGCATCTTGCATCATAAATTCCTCTCCTGACACCGGAGAGTCGGGCATGTGCGGTCGATTCACGTTACGGGCCGGACCCGACGAGGTGGCCGAGGTCTTGCCAGGCTTACAGGTCGGTGCTTGGCCTGGACCTCGGTACAATATCGCCCCGTCTCAGCCCGTCCCGACGGTCCTGAACGAGAATCCCCAGGTCCTGACCTGGACGCGATGGGGCCTTATCCCGGCCTGGGCGAAAGACCCCCAGATCGGGAACCGTCTGATCAACGCTCGGGCCGAAACGCTCCTGGAGAAGCCCTCTTTCCGAGGGCCCCTTCTGCGACGGCGGTGCCTGATCGTCGCCGACGGCTTTTACGAGTGGCCCAAAAAGGCTGAAGGGAAGCCTCGGACGCCTGTGTACTTCCGCCTGAAGGGGCACCATCCTTTTGTCTTCGCCGGTCTGTGGGACCGATGGCAGGACCCGGGCGGGGAAGTCCTGACGACCTGCACGATCATCACGACTGAGGCGAATGAACTGGTCGCCGTCGTCCACGACCGGATGCCCGTCATCCTACGTCCCGAGTGGGTCGAACGCTGGCTGGCCCCGGACGTCCGAGACCCCGAAACGCTCATGGAGGCCCTCAAGCCCTATCCGGCGGAGGCGATGGAGGCCTATCCGGTCTCCCGACTCGTCAACGACCCGAGGGTCGACAGCCCCGAGTGCATCCGGCCGGTGGCCTCCCCGGGGCGGATGGGGTCGGGGATCAGGCCTTCCCTT
>JANXAA010000082.1 GCA_025061865.1 Acidobacteriota bacterium
GGGCAATGAGAAGGGCCTTACTCACGCACTTCGCCTCCGACAGCGCGAATGAAGATCTCATGGAGTGAAGGGGCTCGGACCTCAAAACGGCGAATCCGAATACGCCCGACCAGTTGGGTCAAGATGGCCTGGGGGTCGACCCCATCGTCCAGAAAGATTTCAGCGTACTTCCCCGAGTCGTTGACCCGTCGGACGCCCGCCAGGTCCCATAAAACGTGACCATCTCCGTCATAAGCCAGGTGAATGGCCTGACCCCCGGCCGCCTTTACGTCGGCCAGGGGTCCGTCCAGGACCTTGCGACCCCGATGGATGAGGACGACGGCGTCGCAGATTTGCTCGGCCTGTTCCATGATGTGGGTCGAAAACAGGACGGTCCGGCCCCGACGCTTCAGGTCCAAGACGATGTCCCGTAGGAGGTCCTGATTGACGGGGTCGAGACCCGCAAAGGGTTCGTCCAAGACGACCAGTTCTGGGTCATGGACGAGGGCCGCGGCCAGCTGGACCTTCTGGCTCATACCCTTCGAAAGGGCCTCACAGGGCTTGCCGCTGCATGCGGCGAGGCCCAGGCGATCGAGCCATTCATGGACCCGCCGTCGGGCCGTCAGACTGTCCAGACCCTTGAGGCGGGCCAAGTAGGCTAAGAGCTCGGCGACCTTCATCTTCTTGTACAGGCCCCGTTCCTCGGGCAGGTAGCCAATGCAAGGCCGAACGGCCTCCGGCCGGGTATGGCCCAAGACCGTGACCCGGCCCTCGTCCGGCAAGAGGATACCGACAATCATCCGGAGGGTCGTCGTCTTGCCAGCCCCATTGGGCCCCAGGCAGCCGTAAATCGTGCCGCTTGGGACCCGCAGAGAGAGGTCCGAGACGGCTGTGACCTTCCCGAATCGCTTCGTAACGTTCTCCAGGACGAGGGCCGCCGACACGGGATCCCTCCTCCCAATTGCGGATCGGGCCTCGCAAGATACAAGCCTCCCCAAGTCTAGAGCAGGATGCGGGGAGAGGTCCCAGAGCGTACTAAATAATTTATAAAAAACACAATATTTACCACCCCATCCGCCTCAGCCCAATTCGCATGTCCCAACGACCCACTCGCAATGCGCAATCTAATCTGAATGGCCTCCTCCTGTCCCTTCGGGGTTCTCTCCCTCGGCTTCCATTTGCTCGACCATCTCGTTCCAATCCTCACCGAGTTCCTCTCCCCATTGCCGCCCTATACGCTTCATCCACCGGGCGACGCTCCGGGGGTTATCCTCGTCGATGTCCCCCAGGCGGGACGGGTCGAGGAGCGACTCGAGACGGTCCTCCTCAGACCGCAGGAATGCGACCCGGGAGGGGATGCGGGTCAGGCGCGCCTGCCCGCAATGGGGACACCGGGCCGTCTCCGTCTCAGCCTGCCGGACCGTCCACCAGAAGAGACTGACCCGGCGTCGACAGCCGTGACACATGTATTCATAAATCGGCACGGCGGGCCTCCCGGGGGAACCGGGATGTGGGATACAAGAGTCGAGGTGCAGGATTATAAGTATGGAAGACCCAGGATGCAAGATGGGAAATGGCGGCTCACACCCGACCGTAAGTTTCGGTCAGGTCGGCCAGGCGCCGGGCGAGTTCCGGCGTGATCCGATGGGACGGGAGACGCCACTCCCAGTTGCCCGCCGTGGTCGCCGGGGTGTTCATCCGAGCCTCGGCTCCTAAGCCGAGGACGTCCTGCATGGGGATGACAACCCGGTCGGCGACTGACATCATGGCCAAGCGGACCATCTCCCAGGCCACTTCGTCAGCCGTCACCGTCCGACCCAGGTACCGGAAGAGGCGGTGGCGGTCCTCATCTGAGGCTTCTTGTTCGAACCAACCCCGGACCGTGTTGTTGTCGTGGGTCCCCGTGTAGACGACACAGTGCCGGACATGATTGTGGGGAGCATATGGATTCGTGGACATGTCCGGCCCAAAGGCAAAGAGTAAGACCCGCATCCCTGGGAAGCCCCATCGCTCCATGACCTCCCGGACGTCCGGCGTGATGACACCTAAGTCCTCGGCGATGATGGGCAGGCAGGGAAAGTGTCTAGACAGGGTCCGGAAAAAGTCCTCGGCCGGCGCCTCGACCCAATGCCCGTAGACCGCCGTCGGCTCATGGGCCGGGATTTCCCAATAGGCCACGAAACCCCGGAAGTGGTCGACTCGGACGAGGTCGTAGAGACTCAGGTTATGCGCTATCCGTCGAACCCACCAGTCGTAGCCCCGCTGCTGGAGGACGTCCCACCGGTAGACGGGGTGGCCCCACCGCTGACCCGTGGCGCTGAAGTAGTCGGGCGGGACGCCAGTGACGTGGGTCGGCCGCTTTTGGTCGTCCAGTCGAAAGAGGTCAGGATGGACCCAAACGTCGGCGCTGTGGAAATCCACATAGAGGGGAAGGTCTCCGATGATCTGGATGCCCCGCTCCCGGGCGTAAGCCCGCAAGGCCTGCCACTGACGAAAGAACAAGTATTGCCAGAACTTCTCCATGGCGACCCGTCGGCCCAGGCGTCGGCGCGCTCGGTCTAGGGCCACCGGATGCCGGTCTCGCAAGGGTGGCGGCCACCGATCCCAGGATTGGTTCCTGAAGTGTTCGCTCAGGGCGACGAAAAGGGCGTAGTCCTCGAGCCAGGTCGCATGGGCCTCGACGAACCATTGGTAGTCCGGGTCCCGTCGGCGTCGCCCAGACCGCTCGAAGGCCCTCTCCAGGAGACCCCGCTTGAGAGCGTAAACCTTGGGATAGTCGACCCGGTGTTCAGGCAAGTCGGGAGGAGCTTCCAGGTCTTCGGGGGCCAACCATCCGTCCTCGACGAGTCGTTCCGGGCTAATGAGGAGGGGGTTTCCAGCGAAGGCGGACATGGCATTGTACGGAGAGCCGCCTCCGCCGAGGCTTGACGGGGTCAGGGGGAGGACTTGCCAGAAACTCTGCCGAGCTTCGGCTAAGAAGTCCACGAACCGATAGGCCGAGGGCCCTAGGTCCCCGACCCCGAAAGGGGACGGTAGCGAAGTGACGTGGAGCAGGATGCCGCTCCCCCGACGTCTCACGATATAGACCTCCGGGATCAGGAGCATGTATCGGGTGACGTATGGTAGGATACAAGGTGCAGGATGCCAAAGTGAAAGAGGGGAGAAAGCAAAGCATCCAGAGCAAAGACGAACGCCTTCGTCCTGGTCCGGTATCAGTGTTTCAGGATACCGTCCTGACTGCCGGCGTCCTGACGGAAGGGGCTACGCAACTGGGACTCCAGACTTGGGACCCAGGAATCGGGGACCCTATCTTGTATCCTACATCCCGTAAGATGCCCATTCGCCCTATGGATACGGCTCACGTCTGTACCGACTTGGCCGAGGCTGTCCGGCTCGTCCGACGATGGCGGGCGGAGGGTCTCTGTATCGTGATGGCCAACGGTTGCTTCGACCTCGTCCACGGCGGCCATGTTTGTTACCTGCGGGCGGCCGCCGCCCTGGGGGACCGTCTGGTCGTGGCCGTCAACGATGACGCCTCCGTCCGCCGGCTGAAGGGACCCGGTCGACCTGTGTTCCCCCTGGAACAACGCCTCCGCCTGGTGGCGGCCATCGCCGGCGTAGCGGCCGTCTTCCCCTTCGAAGACCCCGACGTCACCCGAATCTTGGTTGAACTACGCCCCCACATTCACTGTAAGGGGGGCGACTATGAGACCCCATCGGCTATCCCGGAGTACCCCACCGCCGTCCAGTTGGGCATCGAGAGCCGTATCGTCGGGGGCCCCAAGATCCAGTCTTCCCGTGGGTTGGTCCCCCTGTGGCGTCGGCTTCGGGAGTCGAGTACCCCCAGGGCAGAGGGAACGTGAGGGGTATCCCCATGCCGTCGGCTTCGCATGTCGTCGAACCGGCGCCAGAGGCCACCGTCCACCGTTGCGCTCCCTTGAAGGTCCTCGTCGTCCGCATGAGCTCTTTTGGGGATATCGTACATACGATCCCGGCCATCACCATCCTGCGTCGTTACTTTCCAGACGCTGTGATCGACTGGCTCGTCCAGGCCAGGTATGACCGTCTGGTCTCGATCGTTAGGGGCCTTCGCCGGGTGTGGACCCTGCCGGGTTCGGCATTAAGCCGGCACGCTTCGATCCAAAAGACCCTGCGAGCCGAACAGTACACGTGGGCCATCGATTTTCAGGGTCTCCTTAAGAGTGGAGTCTGGACCTGGCGGAGTCGGGCGGCCTCTCGCCTGGGGTTTCACAGGTCGGACTTAGGGGAACCCATCGCCGGGGTCTTTTACAACCGGCGCCCGACGGTCCACGCTCTTGAACGAGCTCGAATCCACGTGATCGAGAAAAACGCTCTGATCCTAACGGGAATGGGCCTGGACGCCGAGGCCGTCCGGCAGGCCCTTCGGGATCTGGCCGACCCGGTCGAACGGGTCGGTCTGCTGACGGTCTCCCCGGAAGCCACCGAGCGGCCTCGAGTATGGCTGAGGACGCAAGGTCTTCGAACGGGGTCTTTCTGGGTCTTCCAAAGCGGGGCCGCCCAGGCCGCCAAGCAGTGGCCCTTGGAGGCCTGCCGTCAGGTCGTCCTGGACGTGTACGAACAGACCCGACGACCCGTCGTGATTCTCGGCGGGCCTCAGGAGGTCGAACGGACCCAGGCCCTCTGGGAAGCCGTTCGGCCAGTGGACGCCCGTATGGCGCCGCCCCTGGACTGGAAAGAGCTGACCGTGTTTTTGCGAGCCGCCGCCGTCATCCTCGGACCCGACACGGGGGTCCTCCACCTGGCCGACTTTCTCGGGACCCCCGTCGTGATGGGGATGGCTCACGCACCGGCTTACCGGAATGGACCCTTCTTCACGCGTGCCGCCAGTCAAGCCGTCGAGATCGGGACCCGACCCGCACGGATGAGCGGGGTCCATGTATCGGCCCTTCGAGATGCCTTAGTACGGGCCTTGCTTTCGATGCCGGGGCATGGGTCTTAGGTACTGGGTCAGGATGAAGGCCCGATAAGGCCCGGTAATAAGAGACCCTAACAAATTACGGGCATCGGCTGGCTCCGGACCCTGAATCCCTTGCCTTGAGACGCGGCCCTGGGAGTCGGCCGGGGTCTGGGGCCCCTGTTCCGGGACCTAAGACTTGCCCTACGAGACACTGTCATCTTGCATCGCGCATCATGCATCCCCTATCTTTCATCCCTATGAAACAGTGGGTCGCCGTCGTCCATCTGCCGCCACTTCCAGGTAGCCCCCTCTACGAGGGTCCTCTATCGGCCATCGTAGACCGGGCCGTCGAAGAGGCCCGCCGACTTACGGAGGCCGGTGCCTGGGCGGTTCTCTTGGAAAACTTCGGGGACCGGCCCTTCTACCGGCGACGGGTGCCACCCATCACCGTCGCCGTTATGGCCCACGCGGCAGGTCAGGTCGTCACCCGAGTCGGCTGTCGCCTCGGCATTAGCATGCTTCGCAATGATGCCCTCTCGGGTCTGGCGGTGGCGGCCGCCGTCGGGGGAACCTTCATCCGAGTCAACGTCCTGACGGGCGTCGTAGTGACCGACCAAGGCCTGATATCGGGTCCAGCGGCCACGCTACTCCGTTACCGGCGATATTGGTCGGCCTCCCATGTCGAGGTCTGGGCCGACTTCCGGGTCAAGCACGGGCACCCCCTGGTCGAGCGACCGATCGAAGACGAACTGGCCGACTTGCTCGAGCGGGGCCTGGCCGACGCCGTCATCGTCAGCGGTCCCCGGACGGGGCAGGCGCCGGACCCGACCGGGGTCCAAGCAGTCCGGCGAGCCGTACCGGAAGCCGTCCTTTGGCTGGGAAGCGGGGCGACACCCGAAAATGTGGTAGACTATTTGCCCTTTGTCGACGGTGTCATCGTCGGGAGTTACCTCCGGGAAGACGGCGTGGCCGGTCGGCCCTTAGACCCACGGAGGGTTGAGCGATGGGTCCGTGCCTGGCAAACATCGAGTCCATCCGAGTCGAGCGGGTCCCTACCCCTGAGGACGCGCCCGTCGAGGTCCGGCGGGTCCTGATCGTCCAGAACCGACCCGGCGAGATTCCATGGTCCCGATTGGAAGGGATGCTTCAGCGGGCGGGAGTGGACCTCGTCGTCTTTCCCGAGTATGCCTGGTACGGCCCGTCGGACCTTCACGCCTCGGTCGCCGACCGCTACATGAGCCTCCTCGCCGAGGTCCGGGCGGCTACCCGGGCGTGGCCGGCGTGGGTCGTCACTGGGACGTTCCTCCACCGTCGCCCCGATGGTACCTTGGAAAGCGTCAGCCATCTGCTACGCAACGGTGAGGTCCGAGCTACCTACGTTAAGGTCAACCCCACCGACCGGGAACGCCAGGTCGGAATCCAGGCCGGCCGGTCCCTGACCCTTTGGGAGATCGGTCCCGTCCGATGGCTCCCCCTCATTTGTGCCGACGTCTTCTGCCAGGACCGGCTGACGGACCTATTCGGCGATTTCGAAGACACGGGCCTGCAAGTCGTGATCGTCCCGACGGCCTCTCCGTATCGAGCCGGCGAGCCCGTGCAGGCCAAGTGGGAACGAGACGAGCGGATTTTTCAGGCCTTGGCCCGACGGGTCGGGGCCCCTGTCGTGAAGGCGTGTTGTACGGGCCTCCTGTTTGGCCATCGCTTCCAGGGTCGGAGCCTCGTGGCCACACCGACGGGGATCCTCTGGCGAGTCGAGCCGGACCGGGAGCAGCGCCCCCTCTTGGCCGTCGTGGACCTCCAAGGGGTGACCCCACCCCTCCTCGAGGAGCTCGCTGCCTGACTTCCGTGGGCCTTACTGCCTGATTGCCCTATCGCCAAAGTCAAAAGACTTCAACGATGAACTGGAGGGGATTCAGGGGCTGATTTTGGTAGCGGACCTCGTAGTGAACGTGGGGGCCCGTAGTGCGTCCCGTCGAGCCGACGAGGCCGATGACTTGCCAACGCTTGACCATGTCGCCCTTACGGACCAGGGTCTTGGAAAGATGGCCATAGTAAGTGAAAATCCCAAAGCCGTGGTCGACGATGATCAACTGGCCATAGGTCCCCTGTAGCCCCACAAAGACGACTTGACCGGCGGCCGTCGCCACGACCGGCGTCCCATACGGCGCAAAGATGTCTACCCCCGTGTGGAAATCCGGCGCCCCCGTGAAGGGATCGATGCGAGCCCCAAACCCGCTGATGACATAGCCCCGGACCGGCAAGATCGAAGGGGTTGCCGATAGGGCGACGGACTTCTGCTGAAATATCTCATAAAGCCGATTCAGCTGGTCCTGTAAGGCCTCGGCCCTCTGCCGACCCTGGGCCAGGAACCATTGCTGTTCCAGCATATGGACCCGGCCGACCGTCTGGGGTGTAAGGGCCGATTCCCCGCCGATGCCCGCGATGTGAGGGATGTTGCCACCGGCCGTCGCACCGGCGATGATCTGGAGACGCCGGACCTGCTGTTCCATCCTCTCCAGGTCTGACTGCAGGCGGGAAGAGTACTGGCGGACGCGGATAAAGTCTTGCTTCATCTGCTCGTATTCGTCCTCTACCCGGACCAGACGCTGATAGGAGCGCTGAAGCCAGACATAGTGGGTCGTCACGAAGGCTGACCACCCGAAGAGCCCCGTCCCTACAAACAGGAGGATCGACAAGAGACGTCGGTGAAGGCGAAATCGAACTGTTTCCTGAGCCGGGTCATCGGGAATCAAGCAGACCGTCCACTCCCCCTCACGACGAGCCTTTCGATGCATCCATCGACCCTCCCCCGGAAGGTATCTCGTCGCGCTTGGCCGATACATTCAATCCACAAAGCAAAGCGCCCTTATTATGCTGAAATCGGCCGAAGAGGGCAAGTCAGCCTCGGCCTGGGATCAACTCTGTCGGGGAGAGGGCCGCCGGCGAGGGTCCACAGGACTTTTCATAAGGGCTGGGGATTTTCATCCCCATGGGATGCGAGGGAGTGGGGGAGCTCGGTGACCGCTACCGTAAAAGACATAGGTGTCGTCCTTCACCATCGGTGAGCCCCCCACAGGCGACTCGCTTGGGGTAATGAACCAGTCCACACTATAATGGCTTCCGCCATGAAGCGGGCCCTTCAGCCATTTCGGATTTGCCTGGAATGGTGGGCCTACTCCGGGGCGGTCCATATAGGCATGGAGGGGCGGCATGAGGTACGGCTTTCAATACCTGAGGGGCGACCTCTCGAAAGCTCTTCTTCGAGGCTGGAGGCTCAGTCTGGGAACTGTCT
>JANXAA010000083.1 GCA_025061865.1 Acidobacteriota bacterium
CCGTCGGTCGTCGCCATCGTCTCGGGCAGGCGCCACTGCCACAGCCAAACTTGATGAAGGACCGTTTCGGGCACGTTCATGAGCTTCATCCAGTTGAGTGTTCGGTTCAGTGTTAGTGATCAGGCATTTGCATCCCGACCCCTGAAGCCTGTCTATCATGCAAGGTCGATGCCACTGCCCGTCGGGCTTGAATTTTCGGCCCTGCCTGCTTACTGTATCTTCCCCCGCTCGAATGTTCGGCAGTGGGTCCAGATGTGGGGTCGTAGTCGGTAGACCTGACCTCCGAGACCCCGTGGCCCGAGGGATGTCCGATGGCCTGGTATGGTTGGACGGGATTGGTCATAATCGCTTTAGCTAAGGTCGTCCGCTGGGCCGGTGACCGCTATGACGTCCTACCGCTCCTCCACCGATGGGTCGCCACGTGGTTTACACCCATCGTCTGGTGGGGCTACATCCTGTTTCTGGACGCCTGGCTGGCACGCCGGACCCGTCGATCCTTCATCCGGGGTTACCCCGGCGAGTTCTTCTTCATGCTCGTCGCCTCCAATGTCTGCTGGCTGATTTTTGAAGACTACAACTTGCTCCTGCGCAACTGGGTCTACCTGAACCTCCCGGAGAGCCTCGTCGAAGAGTGGGTCGGCGCTTTCTTTGCATATGCGACTATCTTCCCGGGTATCTTCTGGACGGCCTCGGCCATCGCCCGGGTCCTGGACATACCCCTCCTGACAGTCGCCCGGCCCCTGTCGGCTCGGGCTCGGTGGCTGTCGATCGGTATCGGCCTAGTGTTACTCCTGGCTCCTCTGGCCGCCCCAGGCCGGTACTGGCCCTATCTCTTTGCACCTGTGTGGCTGGGCTTCATCTTCCTGCTCGACCCCGTTAACGAGCGACTCGGCGGAGTCTCGCTCCTGGCCCAGGCGAAGGCCCGGAACTTCCAATGGATCGGCACCCTCATGGCGGCCGGCTACGTCTGCGGATTCCTTTGGGAGTACTGGAACTCCTGGGCCGAGACCCGATGGGTCTATACGATTCCGTTCCCGACGATCTTCCGGATCTTCGAGATGCCTGTGTTGGGTTTTCTGGGATTCGGGCCTTTCGCTCTGGAATGCTTCTGCATGTACGAGACGTGCCGTCTCGTCTGGCGCCGGACGTTCCGACGGCCTCGGATGGCCGAGGCGTTCCTGGTAGGGGCGCCCATGCGGTCTCTGGTCTGGCACTGAGAAGGGGCAGGGGTTGACAAAGACGGCGTCCGGCTTTATATTTTAAGGCTAAACCTTCTTGAGTCTCCCATACTCAATGCCACTGGGGAGGTGGTCTATGGCGTGGCAATTGCGTCCCCTTTATGACCGGGTGATCGCCAAGCGCATCGAGCCGAGGGAGGAGGTCCGGGGCGGGATCATCATCCCCGACGTGGCCCGGGAGAGGCCGATGCTGGCGGAAGTTGTCGCCGTCGGGGCGGGCCGGGTCCTGGAGAATGGCAAGGTCCTTCCTTTAGACGTCCGGCCCGGTCAGAAGGTCCTGATCGGCAAGTACGCGGGCTCGGAGGTCAAGATCGAGGGAGTCGAGTACGTGATCTTGCGAGAGGACGAAATCCTGGGCATCGTCGTGGAGGAGTGAAGAGGTCCCGACTCCGGACTGGGTTGGGGACGACCCGTGGGTCGGTTCATGGTCTGCTGATCGAGTCTATCTTTCTTTTCCATCGGCATGACGGGATCAAGGGTCTTGGGTGCATAAGCCTCCATGGCCGCTAGGGCCAGACTCTCGGCACCGAAGACCCAAACTCTGAAATATCTTACCCATGGTTGCTATCGGAGGAGGACTGACCATGGCGAAGGACATTCGTTACGGAGATGACGCTCGGCAGGCGATCCTTCGCGGCGTCAATAAGCTAGCCAACGCCGTGAAGGTCACGCTGGGTCCGAAGGGCCGTAACGTGATCCTGGAGAAAAAGTTTGGTTCTCCGGTCATCACCAAAGACGGCGTGACCGTCGCCAAGGAAATCGAGCTGAAGGACCCTTGGGAGAACATGGGAGCTCAGATGGTTCGGGAAGTCGCCAGCAAGACGAGCGACGTCGCTGGGGACGGGACGACGACGGCGACGATCTTAGCCCAGGCCATCTTCCGGGAGGGTCTCCGGCATGTCGCCGCCGGGGCCAACCCGATGGAGGTCCTACGGGGTATCCAGAAGGGCGTCGAGGTCGTCGTCGAGGAGATCAAGAAGATGGCCACGCCCGTGAAGGGCCAGGCCATCGCCCAGGTCGGTGCCATCGCCGCCAACAACGACATGGAGATTGGCGAGACCATCGCCCAGGCGATGGAGAAGGTCGGCAAGGACGGCGTCATCACCGTTGAGGAGGCCAAGGGTCTCGAGACGACCCTGGAGGTCGTCGAGGGGATGCAGTTCGACCGTGGCTACTTGTCCCCCTACTTCATCACGGACCCCGAGCGGATGGAGTGCGTCCTGGAGGATGGTTACATCCTGATCCACGAGAAGAAGATCAGTGCCATCAAGGAACTCCTACCTGTCTTGGAGCAGGTCGCTCGTTCCGGCAAGCCCTTGCTGGTCATCGCCGAGGATGTCGAGGGCGAGGCTCTGGCGACGCTGGTCGTCAATAAGCTCCGGGGTGTCCTGACCTGCTGTGCCGTCAAGGCGCCGGGCTTTGGTGAACGGCGGAAGGAGATGCTTCGGGACATTGCCATCCTGACGGGCGGCAAGGTCATCTCGGAAGACCTGGGCATCAAGCTGGAGAATGTCCGTCTGGACGACCTCGGCCGGGCCAAGAAGATCGTCATCGACAAGGACAACACGACGATCATCGAGGGCTCTGGCAAACCCGAGGACATCGAGGCCCGTGTCAAGCAGATTCGCAAGCAGATCGAGGAAGCGACTTCGGACTACGACCGGGAGAAGCTCCAGGAGCGGTTGGCCAAGCTAGTCGGCGGCGTCGCCGTCATCCGGGTCGGGGCGGCCACCGAGGCCGAGATGAAGGAAAAGAAGGCCCGCATCGAGGACGCCATGCATGCGACGAAGGCGGCCGTCGAGGAGGGTATCGTCACGGGCGGCGGGGTCGCCTATCTACGGGCGTCCTTTGCCCTCGACAAGCTCAACTTAGATGGCGACCAGCAAATCGGCGTTCAGATCCTCAAGCGGGCTCTCGAGGAGCCCCTCCGGCAGATCGCTAGCAACGCCGGCTGGGAGGGCTCCATCGTCGTCGAGAGAGTCAAGGCCTCGGACAATCCCCACTATGGGTTTAACGCCCTGACCGAACAGTTTGAAGACCTCGTCGAGGCGGGCATCATCGACCCGGCGAAGGTCTGCCGCGTGGCCATCCAGAACGCTTCGAGCGTCGCCAGTCTCCTCCTGACGACAGAGGCCCTCGTCGGCGAGCTCCCTGAGAAGAAGGAGGAGGCCGAAGAGGCGGCGGTGCCCGAATACTAATCTCCCCTCCGCTGCGGGTCTGAAGTCCCGGACCCGCAGCGCTACCCCTCTCCGCCCTCTTTCGACGAGTGCCCGCCTTTTACCTGCCGGGTCCCAGCGTCCGCTCGAGGAATTCGACGATCCGCCGATAAGCCGCGATACGATTGTTCAGCTTCGTGATCCCGTGGCCTTCATCCGGGAAGATAAGGAGCTCGACGGGGTGATTTCGCGTCCGGAGGGCTTCGTAGACCTGACGAGCCTCTCCGACGGGCACGCGGGGATCGTTTTCGCCGTGGATGATGAGGAGGGGGACCCGAATTTGGTCGACCCGGTGGATAGGAGAAAACCGACGAAGGACATCCAGGTGGCGGTCCAGGGAGCCGTACTCGGCCTCCCGCAGATGCCGCCGCCAGGGTCCCGTGTTCTTCAGGAATGTCTCAAAGTTGACGATCCCGACGATGTTGACGGCGGCACCCCAGAGGTCGGGGTAAAACGTGATGGCCGCCATCGTCATGTAGCCGCCGTAGCTGGCACCCATGATGGCGATGCGGTCGTAGGTCGTGTAACCTTGGGCGACCAGCCATCGGGCTCCAGCGGCGACGTCAGCGATGGCGGCTCCTCGCTTCTCGACGTCGTCGAGGTGGACATAAGTCCGGCCGTAGCCGGTACTCCCCCGGATGTTCGGTGCAAAGACGGCCAAGCCCCGATGTAGGAGATACTGGTAGACAGGCTGGAAGCGGGGAAGTTCCTGAGCTTCAGGGCCTCCGTGGATGGACATGACGACCCGGTGGGGTGGCGTACTCTGCGGGGGGAGGTAGAGCCAGGCCGGGATAGATAGACCGTCGGGGGCCGGATACCGGACGAGGCGGGGAGCCACAAAGGTCTCCGAGGGGATTCCGGCCGTGTGGGTGCGGGTCACCTGAGTCCAGCGACGATTGTTCACGTCCAAAGTCCAGATGTCAGCCGGGGCCGTCGGTCGAGACAGGACAAAGGCCAAACGGTTTCCCTGAGGATCAAAACGCAGGGAGCTGATGACACCGGCTGGGAGGTCTGGAGGCTGGACCAGGCGGTCCTGCCGAAGGTCCTTCACCCGGAGGATGCTCCAGCCGTCATGGTTTTCGACCCAAGCCAGATAGCGCCCGTCCGGTGATACGTCCAGGGTCGTGACCTCATGGGGCGGTGTCTCGACGTACCGGAAGGCCCGCTGAGTCAAGTCGTAGAGAGCCACACCGGCCTGTTCCCGGCCCTCATCGGTCACGAGGTAAAAGCCCCGTCCGTCGGGGAGCCAGGCGGCCGGTGTGTAGCGGGCCTCGCCCGAGTGGGGCGTTAGGTGAGTCACGTCGTAAGTCGCCAGGTCCAGGAGCAGTAGGTCTTCGTCCAGGTTTGTGTTCCGCCGGACGAGGAGGGCCGACCGACCGTCGGGGGCCACGCGAACGACGCTGTGGGTGGCGTCACCCTGAAAGACCCGCTGAGCCGTTCTGGCCGTCCAGTCGTAACGGTAGACATCAAAGTACCGGGCGTCTCGCTCGTTACTGGCATAGAGGAACCACCCGCCGTCGGGACCCCAATCGCCGAAGTCGTGGATGACCCTGTCCTGGGTCGTCAGCCGTTCGGCCACGGCCCCATCGGACGACAAGCTGTAGATTTGCCATCGCTCGTTACCGCCGACGTCCATCCCAAACACGAGCCGGTCAGGTCGAGGCGACCACTCGACAAAAGCGGCCCGCTCTGAGAAGAAGCTGAGCGGCTCAGGACAGCCCCCGGTCGACGGAATCCGCCAGACTTGCGGTACGCCCGTCACGTTGGTCAAAAAGGCCAGCCATCGCCCATCCGGTGACCAGGTCGGACTGCTAACGGTCGGGATGGCCAGATAACGTTCGATATCATAGCGAGCTGACCGGGGGCCGGCCGCCAAGGCGGCGACCGCCGTTAGGCCGACCCAGGCCAGTCGTGTCCATGGACGTGACGTCCGGACCATGACCTCCCTCCATTGGGTAACGGCGTAGTAGCCTGCTCGATGGATTCATATATATAAAATTTCGGTAAAGTCGGGTCGATCGGACTTCTCACAAACCGAGGGCTATATGCCTATAGGGGAGACGCCCAAGCCCGATAAGGGCCCTTAGCCTCTTAGGACAACTCCACCGGTGGGTCTCCGTCTCCTTATCCATCTGCCCACGGGCCCATCCGCCCAGTGCCCTGACCAAATCACGGACTTCCGGCTCCATTTATACCGGCTTCCGGGCCAAGTACAAGGTCGCTACACCGCCGGTCAGGGGCCGTAGCGCCATCGGCTGGAAGCCAGCTTGCGCGATCCATGCCTGGAGGGCCTCATAATGGGGGAAGGCCTGAATACTTTGCCGTAAGTATTCGTAAGGGGCCCGGTGGCCTGTCAGCCATCCACCCAAGACCGGGAGAAGACGATTTAAGTAAAACCCAAAGGCCCATCGCCAGGGCTGCCACCGGGGTAGGGTGAACTCCAAGACGGCGAGCCATCCGCCGGGTCGCAGGACCCGAAAGAACTCCCAGAGACCTGCGAGTGGGTCGACCAAGTTCCGCAGGCCAAAGGCGATCGTCACCGCATCAAAGACCCCGGCCCGGAAAGGGAGGTGTAAAGCATCGGCTTCGACCCAGACGGGGGCAGCGCCTCGACGCCGAGCCTTTCGGCGGGCGAGGGTCAGCATCCGCCGGCTGAAGTCAAGACCGACTCGGAGACCCAGAGACTGCCAAAAGGACAAGAGGGAGTCGCCGCTACCAGTACACACGTCGAGGATGGTGGCGTCAGCGTCAAGGGGCAGACTGCAGGCCATCAATCGTCGCCACCGGAGGTCAAGGCCCAGGCTCAGCCAGCGGTTGGCCCGGTCGTAGCGGGCGGCGATGGTATCGAACATCTCGCGAATTTCCCAGGCTCGGCGCATGGCCCTTAAATGCATTGGGCGGTGCTGGGTGTCAAGTGTTGTCAGAGCAGTTGAACCCCCTCCCAGGGCTTCCCCGAACCGAAGAGGTCCGAGTTTTCACGAGCTCCAAGGCCCTGTTCACCCCACGCCTACCGCCGAGCATCAATCCGATGCCTATCCTCGCGGGCTTGGGCCGCTACGTCCAGCCAAAAGACCATCCCGTGGACCGTCCAGGCAAAAAGGGTCGTGCTCCACATCATCAGGTACAGGCCACCCCACAGAAACAGGCGGGCTTCGCCTGTCGTCTCGATACGGGCCAGCCAGTCAGGCGACAAAAGGTTTCCCCAGACCTGGGTCAGCGGTGTGTGGGACATCATGTAAGTCAGTCCCGTAGAGAACATGGCCATCCCAAAGAGTAAGCACCCCTGGACGGGATGACCCCGCCAGAAGCGAGAAGACCCTGGGATCAGAAAGCTGAGACCCCGAGCGGCCCAACGGCCGATCCGCCCGAGGCGCTCGTGGAGGTATCGCACCCCGCTGCCGACTAAGAGCAGAACTCCGAACCCGAGACCCCAGTGGGGAATCCCGTGAATGGCCTTCATGCCCATCGAGTAGGCGGCATTCTTCAAGACGACGGTCCATCGGGCCGAGGCCGATAGGGTGTGGAGTTCCGGCCATGTCGGCACAGGCGGAATCAACCGGTCCGGGACCAGGTCCCGCCAGGGTCCGATGAGATAGGGAGCCGCCTGCCGGGCGTCGTCGATGCGGTCGGTATCCCGGGCCAGCAGGGCCCGATTATAGTCCAGGACGGGGCTATCGCCGTCGACTTGGGACCAGAGTTCCGGCGAACGAAATAGATAAGCCCGCCAGCGAGTCGGCAGGTCGCGCAGGGCGCGGGGTAGGTCCCGAGGCTCGGTCACTGGCTCGAACAGGACATCCCAGGGCGGCGGCGGTCGCCGGATGAAGCCGTCTCGCAAGAGCGAGTCCCGCAAGACCTGCCACGTCGAGAATGCACTGGCATACCAGGCCTGGAGGATGGCCAGGCCCGCGGCCCAGGCGCCGGACCCCAGAAGAAGCCACGGCCATATTCGAATCGGGCGGCTTAGCCGTGGCGAGGCCCCCAGGGTCATCCCGAAGGCCAGACCGGCGGCGACAGCCCACCCCCAGACGTCCAAGGCAGATTCGAGGAGCATCGCCCGGGCTCGCCACTCCAGGGGTGCCACGCGGTAAGCCGCCAAGTCTCGGGCCAAGACCCGTTCCGTCTCTCGAATCCGTAGGTCCCAATCGATTGCGCCCTGCTGTCGAAAGGTCTCAGCCAGGACGCCGCTCCGCACGCCCCGGTCCCAGAGGTTCGGGGTCCAGACCGATGCCCGGAGGAAGCGTGCGGCCAGCGCCGGCGTGACACCCTGCCAGGCATACTCGGCCTCCCACAAGCGCCACCACGGGAAAGCCTCAGGGGCTTGGGCATAGACCGGGATGCCGCCTTTTTGCAGGTAAGCTCGCAAGCCTGTCGACCAGGCCCGTCGGGCGAAACTGTCGGCTCCGCAGACGTCGAGGACGTAAGCAGCCGCTTGCAAGGATTCCCAGTCACCCTGAGCTGACCAACCCCAGATATGGACTCCCCAGGTCTCGGCTGACCATTCGGGCCATCCGTCGGGGAGCCACGGCCGGGTGGCTGAGACCAGCCCGCGAAGACCCTCGGGGGACAGACAAACGCTACGGTGGGTGCCTTCCCCGTATGCCAACGCGCTCAGCCCGATCCATAGACTCGCCCAGCCTACCGTCCATCGGCGCACACGGTCGTTCATGCCCGAACCTCATCGAG
>JANXAA010000084.1 GCA_025061865.1 Acidobacteriota bacterium
GGTGGAAGATGCCCCGCGTCTCCTCCGTCAAGGGGGCATGAAGGCTGATGACGTCCGACGTCCGGATCAGGGTGTCCCAATCGACCATCTGGACGTCCAGCTCTCGGGCGATGGACGGCGGCACGTAGGGGTCATACGCCTGGACGCGGGCCTGCAAGGCCCGAAGCCGCCGGGCCAATTCCCGACCGACCCGTCCCAGGCCGTACAGGCCGACGACCTTGCCGGCCAGCTCCCGACCGATGAAAGGACCTCGCTCCCACCGATGCTCCTTAAGGGTGGCACAGGCCGTATACACGTGCCGCAAGGCGCATAAGATCAAGGCCAACGTGTGCTCGGCGGCGGCGACGCTGTTCTGACCCGGCGTGTTCATGACGACGATGCCCTGCCGAGTCGCCGCCTCGACGTCGATGTTGTCGACGCCTGCCCCGGGCCGGCCGATCACCCGCAAGCGACGAGCCCGCTGGAGGAGGTCCGCTGTCAGACGGGTCCCGCTCCGAACGATGATGGCGTCATAGTCCTCGATGACGTCAGCCAGACGACGGCCCCCCAGGTCCTTCAGGAAGTCGACCGTCCAGCCTTCATCCCGCAAGAGCTGGACGGCTCGTTCCGGCAAGTCCTCGGTGATCAAGATCCGCATCGTCGCCGGCTCTCCGTACCTGCTCACCTGTCACGCATATAAGTCCCGGGTGAAGGCCCCACGGACGACAGACCTCAGACCTGTAAAGTTAAGTCTTTGGGACGCGACGACTCCATCGACCGCAGCGAGGTCTGGGATCGGGGTCCTTTTCTGGGACCCGGTCCCCGAGACCCTCTTCCCCCCGAGACCCCCTTCCCCATGTACCGCTCCCCGGCTAAGACGGCCCACCCCCGGGTATTCTCTTTCGGCGGAATCGGGCAGTTGTACGCATCGCTGTAAGCACACAACGGGACGTACGCCTTGTTGAAGTCCAAGACGTATGAACCGTCCGGCTGACGCTCCGCCTCGACGTACCGGCCGATGGGATACGTCGTCTTCCCCGTCGTGGCGTCCCGAAAGATGATAAATAGGACCGACAGGTCGTCGCCACTCTCGATGAAGGCCCGCAGACGATACGGCTTTCCCTGCCAATCGAATTCCAGCCAACCGACGTCCGGGAGCGGCGTCTGAAGCCCCCGGGACGTCTCGATCCAGACTGTCTGGCGCCGCTCGGCCGGAATCAGTCGGGCCCGGAACCGGAAACGTCCGTCGTAGGGGAACAAGTCAAAGCTCGGAAAGTTTACGGGTCGCTCCGTTAGGGGTCGGAAGACTATCACGCGGCCGTACGGCGGATGATAACTCAGATGCAGGGGCCAGTCGCCCCACCGCAGGGTCCCCTCGACCCAAGTATAAGGCGAAGCGACGTCCCGCCAGTCGGCCCGAAGCGTCTCAGGGTCCCAAGATTGTAAGGACTGCACCGGTGCTAAACCTGGCTTCCAAACCGTCGTGAACTTCCGGTCCCGGAACGCCACCGAAAAGACGGCCCCCGCCGGGGCCGCCGAGGCAACCCCCCAATCGACGGCCTTCGAGTCGTAAGCGGTCGCATATAAGGCCTGCCCGTCTGCCAAGTAGAAGACCCGATGAACGGCGACGGGCGACGTCGGGGCCGACTGAAATCGTCGAAGCCGAAGCTGCCACCAGTGAAGGACTTCCGCCTCAGGCGAAGGTCCCGCCGCTCGACCAGGCGTGCCTATCACCGTCCCGCAGGCGATGAGGATAAAGGCCGTCGCCCATGTGAGGCACGCTGGATACCTAGAAAGCCCCAAAGTCCACGATCCTGGAAATTGCATAGAAGCCTCCCCTAGAGCCGATCCCGTCCATATATATACAAATCATGTTAAAACGATGCACTACAGCGACCTATGAGTTTCATGCGACTTGGAGGAGAATTTGCCCACGCTCCCGCTTCACGGGAAGGTCAAGCTCGAATAGGCGCCGAATCCGCGAACCCCATGAAGTCCGCATCAACCGGTCATGGTCGCTTAGAAGCTCGACCCAGCCTATCTCTTCAAACGGATTACATGTGAAGGTCCAAAAGTCCATTAGGGGTCCGCCAACTTGCCGGACGCCGTCATGCCGTTACGTCATCACGAAGCCTGAAAAACTGTCTGTTTCGGAAGGCTGGGGAAACCGACCGGATACGGCTCCGTTACGTGTCCTTCATCCTCGGCAAGGCGGACCGGACGGCTTCGAGCGTCTGGGTGACGATCGTATCATCGTGAGCCAGCGAAAGGAACCAGGCTTCGAAGGCTGACGGTGGCAGGTGGACGCCTTGCTCCAGCAGGGCATGGAAGAACCGTCGGAAGGCATCGACGTCGGACGCCTGGACCTCGGTCAGGTTCCGAGGCGGCGTCGGTCGGAAGAACACGCTCAGCATCCCCGTCGTCCACACGACGGCGGCCGAGACGCCGTGAGCCTGGAAGGCTTCCTGGAGGCCCTCGGCCAACGCCCGGGTCCGGCGGGCCAGGGCGTCGTAGGCCGTCGGGTCGTCTTGAAGCTGGAGGAGCGTCGTGTAGCCGGCCGCCACGGCGACGGGATTGCCGGCCAGGGTCCCCGCTTGATAGACGGGCCCGACGGGGGCCACCCGGTCCATCCATCGGGCTGGGCCCGCATAGGCCGCCAGGGGAAAGCCCCCGCCGATGACTTTTCCAAGCGTGATGAGGTCCGGTTCGATACCCGTCCGGACGGACCAACCGCCCCAGCCGACCCGAAAGCCCGTGATGACCTCGTCGAAGATCAGCAGGCTCCCAAACCGGCGGGTCAGGTCTCGCAGGGCCTCCAGGAAGCCGTCGACTGGCAGGACGAGGCCCATATTGCCGGCGATGGGTTCGACGATGACGGCCGCGACTTGGTCACCCCGTTCATGAAATAGGCGCTCGACGGCCACCGGGTCGTTGTACGGGAGCGATACCGTCGTCCGGGCGATAGTTGCTGGGACACCAGGGGACGACGGGACGCCCAGAGTCAGGGCCCCCGATCCGGCCTGGACGAGAAAGTAGTCGGCATGGCCATGGTAACAGCCGTCGAACTTGATGACGAGAGGCCGACCCGTGACGGCTCGGGCGATGCGGACGGCCGTCATCGTCGCCTCTGTCCCCGAATTGACGAACCGGACTCGTTCGACGAAGGGAAAGGCACTGGCGACGAGCTCGGCGAGCTCGACGTCCGCCGGCGTCGTCATGCCGTAGGAGCTTCCCCGAGCTGTCGCCCGCTGGGCCGCCGCCACGACGGCCGGATGGGCGTGCCCCAGGATCAGGGCGCCCCAAGACATGACATAGTCGATGTAGGCCCGGTCCTCGACATCCCAGACATAGGCGCCCTCGCCTCGCAGGATGAAGCGAGGGACACCCCCGACGGCTCGGAAGGCCCGGACCGGCGAGTGGACGCCGCCCGGAATGACCCGCTGAGCCCGTTCGTACCACTCCCCGTTCGTCCCCCACATGATGACGCCTCCGAGAGCCAGGCATAGGGCAGTAAGGCCCAAAGCGTTTGGATCCGTCATCCAATGGAAACAGTCCACCTCCCGAGGGGTTTGAGACGACTTTATTGTAACATTGTAACGCAACCCAGAGCTCACGTCTGGGAATCCTGGAGACCCCGGTCGTTCACCCTGAACGGAAGGGGTCTTTCCCCTACCCTGACCCCCAGCCTTACGGCCTTACCTGACCGCCTGCTTCATAGGAACCACGCAGCTCGGCCATCGGGGGTCCGAGAAAAACCTAAATTCATGTCCATGTTCCCTTCCTAAGAGCTGTCCACTGCTTGCGTCGGGCATCTTTCGCCGTAGGAGGTGCCTATGGGGCATCGATCATCGGAGAACACCCAATCGTCCCAACTGAATGGGTTGGGGCTTAATGGCCTGGGTGCTCTTAACGTCTGCGCTATGGGTCTCCCCCCCTCCAAGGTCAATCGTGTTTGTATATCCAACTGAGCTTTCCCCCTGTCCGTGCATACCCGGTGGGTCGGGTAGAAGAGCAGATTGCGATAACGTGAGGCCGCCTGGCGGTATGAGACTTGCTGGGTGAATGCATCCACCGTCCATTGTCCCGGCGGGGTGATTTGTCCTTATGACAGTTATGGACTATCCAAGCCTTTTGGCAGGGCCGGCGGGGGTGGGGGATGCTGTGGCACCCAACCGGCAATCTTCGTCGCCTTACACAGCGGCATCCCGACTCGAGCGGATTTGCTCCACGAATGCGCCGACTCTTTGGAACGCATACGACCGGGGCCAGAACCTATGATGTACTATATCATGCATGGATGACTGGGCTATATATGCTCCCGGCCAAGATACCACTTTGAATCCCTCCCTCTAAGGGTTCATACCTCTTCTTCCGACTTCTCTCAAGAGGTGCTCTCCTGCATCCGTATCCCGGGACGGTTCCCCTACCCCACGGGTGAAGACTTTTGGGCCTGATCGGATTTCCTCCACCGCCTCCCGGAGGCCATCCGTGGCGGGTGCCTTCCATGGACGTGGACGGGATCATTCTGGTCCCTCCTCAGGCAAGCTCTCCCATCTCCCCGGCCCAAGCAGTCCTACGAATCGAATGGGATGAATCGAGGCATGTAACGCAGACGGACGTCCTGTATATCCCAAAAGCCCATCCGGGAAACCCGCTGGCTGACGGATGCCGTCGTCCGGCGCATGCGAGTGCGGGCGCCGACGGCCGGACCGACCCATGCATGGTCTCGGGGAGATGTTTCCCGATTTCACCGGGTCGTTACATACCTCATCGTGAACGTACAGGGTGCGGTCCTCCAGATCGTCAACCGGTGGGACATCGTACCGATGGGTTGTCGCGGCGGAAAATGTTGCGTTTAAGGATTGCTTGCCCCGTGCGGATGACGTCCGAGCCTCCTTCCCCCATGAGGAGGAAGGGTAGATGCCAGGCCATCCATAGGAAGCTCCAAAAGGCTCCTATCGCTGGACTGGACATTTTCGCCCTGAAAGGTAGCGTAGCCCTCATAGGCTGGCTTCTGGCCTGAGTGATACGCCCTCCGCTAGACCTTACGAGACCCAAAGTAGGCCTTCGGGACCTTAGACCCGTCGACTTGGATGATCTTCACGGATTGGGTCGAGCCGGCTGACCAGGAGATGGCCGAGAATCCCCGCCCAGGTTCCCACCCTGGGCCTGGGGGCCCAAGAGGTCCTGGGGCTGTACAGTCTTAGCTCCGGAAGGTCATCCCGTCCCATCGACTACGCGGACCTACTTAATGTTCAACACCCAGCCCACCCATCAAGCATGGAGTTGGTCCCACAGGGGCCAGAAACCGGCGGCGTCCCGGACAAGACGACGGGAAACCCGAGGGCCCAGACGGCTCAGGACCTCATGAGGTGCCGTCTGCGCCCAGGCGGCGACGTCATTGAAGTCGATGCGCTGACCCTGCCACTCCCCCAAGAGCAAGACCGGCTCGCCGGGTCGGACCGACGACGGTGACCCCAGGCCGACGACCGTCATGTCCATGCTGATGGTCCCGAGGACAGGAAGGCGCTCTCCCCGGCGAGAAAGCATATACGCCGCTGGGTTGAACCGCCGGTCATAGCCGTCGAAATAGCCGACCCCGACGACGGCGACCCATCGGTCCGCATCCAGGCGGCACTGAGCACCGTAGCCGACTGTCCAACCCGCCGGCAGGTGACGGACCTGTAGGACGCGAGCCCACCATCGGACGGCCATCGTCATACTCAGCCGGCTCTCGGAGGGGACCCACCCATACAGACTCAAGCCGGGTCGGACGATGTCCATCCAGGCGTCCGGCCAGTGATGGACGGCGGCGCTATTCGCCAGGTGCCGCCATGCGACAGGCCAACCCTCGTCTCGTAGAAAATAGCACACTTGCCGGAAACGCTCGATCTGTTGGGCCGTCAGGGGATGTGCCGGCCGGTCAGCACAGGCCAGGTTCGAAAAGACACCCTCTAAGACGAGACCCGGAAAACGTCGGAGATGCTGGGTGAACTCGTCGACCCGATCCCACAGGACACCCAGACGCCCCATGCCCGTATCGACCTTGAGGTGAAAGGTCAATGATGCCCGATCCATCCGACCGTGTCCCAGCCACGCCAACTGTTGGACGTCATAGACCGCCGGCGTCAGGGACCACTGGGCCAGGAGGGGGACCTCCTCGGGTAGGAAGCCGCTCAAGACTAAGACCCGACCCCGGTAGCCGAGTCGCCGTAGACGGACACCCTCCCAGGGATTCGCCACGCCGATCCATGGGGGCGCTAAGTCCCGCAAGGCCTGGTAGACTAAACCCAGGCCGAGGCCGTAAGCGTCCGATTTGAGGACCGGCATGACGGGCCGGCCCGTGTGGCGGGCGATGACCTCGTAGTTGGACCGAACGGCCTCGGACCAGACCTCCAGGACAGACCGGAACGTTGCTAAGTCCCGTTCTTGCTCGACGCTGACCATCCAAGCATCCTGACCGACTGGGCGTTAGGACACGTAAGGTAAGGGCTCAGGGCTCGGGTCCCACGTCCCAGGATAAAAGACCCCCAAAAACCATTAGAATTTTGGGCGTTAGGTCCTGGGCGTTAGAGATCGGAGGTCCAGGTTTTCCCGGGCCCTTGAAAGCCCCACCCCAAGATTCAGCGGACAAAGACCCTCGTGGGGGATCTCTTTTCCGGGACCTAGTCCCCGGGGCCGTTCCCTATTCATAGACACTCTCAAACAACTGGAAGTTTCGATGGAAGGCCAGTCGGACCGTCTCGGTCGGGCCGTTCCTCTGTTTAGCAATGATGACCTCGGCCTCGCCCGTCCGGGGCGTATCCGGCTTGTAGACTTCCTCACGATAGATAAACATGACTAAATCGGCGTCTTGTTCGATCGAACCGCTTTCCCGAAGGTCCGCCAATTGAGGCCGGGCGTCCTCCCGTTGCTCCGGCCGCCGACTCAGTTGCGACAAGGCCACGACCGGGACATTCAGCTCCTTGGCTAGCTCCTTGAGATGCCGGCTGATGAGGCTGACCTCCTGTTGACGGTTCTCGACCCGCCCCCGGACCGTCAAGAGCTGGAGGTAATCGACAAAGACGACGTCCAGGCCGGCTTCCTGCCGCTGGCGTCGGGTCCGAGCCCGGAGTTCCTGGACGCTCAGGCCTGCCGTGTCGTCCAGGTAAAGGGGTAGGTTCGTGAGTTGCGAGACGGCCTCGGCCATGCGGAGCCACTCCTCCGGCCGGAGCTCGGCCGTGCGGATTCGCTGGAGGTCGATCCGGGCCAGGCTACTCAGGAGCCGCTGGAGGAGTTGCATGGCCGACATCTCGAGGCTGAAGAAGGCGACCTTCAGGTGCTGGCGGGCCAAGTTCAGGGCCAGATTCAGGGCGAAGGCCGACTTGCCCATCCCCGGCCGGCCGGCGATGACGATGAAGTCCCCCGGCTGGAAGCCCGACGTCAGCTCGTCCAAGCGGGCAAAGCCCGTCGGATAGCCGATGACCCGGCGGTCGGATTGGTGGATCTGTTCTAAGTATTTCCACAGCTCGATCAAGGGCTGGCGGACGGGGCGGAGGCCGCGGGGGGTGGCGACCCGCAGGATACGGGCGATCTCGCCTTCCAGATCGCCGGCGACCTGTTCCGGCGTACGTTCCGGGTCCATGCAGAGCTCCCGGTACTGGTCCAGGAGGTAGACGAGCCAGCGGCGGTGGGCCTGCTGGATGAAGCGCTTCAGGTAGTGGCCGTAGTCCAGGGACCGGGGGAACTCCAAGAAGCGCTCCAGGTATTCCAGTCCACCGACCTGTTCGAGAAGGCCCTTCCGTTGGAGGTCGTCGGTGAGCGTCGTGAAGTTGACGTCTTCCCCCCGTTCATACAGGGCCCAAATCGACTCGTAGACGATGCGATGAGACGGATGGGCAAAGTAGTCGGCCTGGGTCTGCTCCATGAGGGTGTCGAGGACTTCAGGACGGACCAGGGGGACACCCAGGACGAGCCGTTCCAGTTCAGCGTCGATGTCGGCGACCGAGAAGGCAGGGTCCTGCCGCGTCATGGCCTTCTCTGACGGAGCCGTCCGGCCCAGAGAAGGAAAGGGTATCCCGGCGGCCTTTTTCAAATACTGGATGCAAGCTAGGTGTCAAGGCGTTCCGTCTTCGATGGGGGA
>JANXAA010000085.1 GCA_025061865.1 Acidobacteriota bacterium
CGACTGGCGCATGGGCCGAGAAGGCGCGGCAGTACCAGCGCCAGGCCCAGCAACGCCTGGCCAAGCACGAGTTCATCATCGGCAAGTACTACTACAAAAGGAAGAACTATGCGGCGGCCTTGAACCGCTTCCAGGCCATGTTTGCCCAATTCCCGCCGGAGCTATGCCCTCCGGAAGCCTATCTGTTGACGTACCAGATCCTTCAAAAGATGGGCCGGTCTGAGGAAAGCTTGCAGTACCTCCGTCAGGTCGTCCAGCTCTTCCCCGGTACGGAGTGGAGCCAAGAGGCGGCGACCCTCTTGAATTCCGCCGGTCGGAATGCCCGCCCGTGAGTTTAAGTTCCAGGCCCCGGACCCATCTCGGCACCGGCACCTCCCCGGGGTATTTTACAATAGTCCGGAGACCTCCTGGGTGTAAGGGTGATGAAGCGGCTGTTCATCGCCGTCGGGCTACCTGACGAGACGAAGGCGGCATTGACCGGGCTTCAGCAGGTCCTCCGACCCTACTTCATCGAGGCCACGTGGGTCCGCCCCGAGGGCCTCCATCTGACGTTGAAGTTTCTGGGTGACACGCCAGAAGACCGCATCCCGACGATTCAGGATGCCTGCGGACGGGCCGTCCGTCCGTTTTCTGCCTTCTCGATGGAGCTGAAGGGCGTCGGCGTCTTTCCGGATTGGCGGCGACCTCGCGTCCTGTGGGTCGGCGTCCAGACAGCCGTCGAGACCCTGGGCGCTTTGCAGGCGGCTGTCGAGCGAGCCGTCGAGCCCCTGGGGTACCCGCCCGAGACGCGGCCCTTCATACCGCACTTGACGTTAGCTCGGGTCAAGCGGAGTCATCCGGCCGTCCTTCAGAAGCTCCGGGAGCGGGAGAAGACGGCTCTGGAGGGGAGCTACGGTGTCATCTGGGTCCGTCAGGTCACGCTCTTCGAGAGTCGCCTCCACCCCCAGGGAGCCGTTTACACGCCCCTGGCCCACTTCCCCTTGGGGTGGGGCGGCTGAAATCCGGTCTTGGACCGGAGATTGGCCGGATTTACTCCGGTCGCATAGATTAATCCATGCCGAATGTACTCCGCATCGGCCCGTAGATGAGCCGCCTCGTGTACATGTGGAACGAGAGGGCCACGCGGCCAATTCGGACGGGATCCCGTTCGTTGGGCGAGAAACCGAGGATGCGGTCAGGGTGACCTCCTTTATCTCCCAAGGCCCCCCTGAACGGCTTATGAGGAAAGGGTAGGAGTTTTTTGGCGGCTAAAGCCAGAAAGCCCCATATTCAGGACGTCGCCGTCCCAGACGAAGCCTGACTGCCAAATTCTCCGACGGCCACACGATTATGGTTTCCATCACTCGGTACTTGCGTCTCCTCCCCGCGACGCCTGAGGAGCGGAACCCCGGGCGATTGATCGGCGCGGGAGTTCATCGGCCAGACGGGGATGAGGACATCGGCCTGGAGAATCTGATTCGGGGCCTCTCGGTAAACAGGAGACGCCGTTCATTTTGCCGTGGGCTGAAGGGGTGGAAAATCCAGAGGCTTTCTTCGAAATAGCGCGCTAGTATGGAGACGATTCGGAATTTTTGCATCATCGCCCACATCGACCACGGGAAGTCGACCCTGGCCGACCGGTTTTTGGAGCTGACGGGGGCCCTGTCGACCCGGGAGATGGTCGAGCAGGTCCTCGACAGCCACGAGCTCGAGCGCGAAAAGGGCATTACTATTAAGGCGCACACGGTGACGCTCTTTTATCAGGCTCGGGACGGCCGCACGTACACGCTGAACCTGATCGATACGCCGGGCCATGTCGACTTCTCTTATGAGGTCTCCCGAGCGCTGGCCGCTTGCGAGGGGGCCGTCCTCGTCGTCGACGCCACTCAGGGCATTGAAGCCCAGACAGTCGCCAACACGTACTTGGCCTTAGAGCACGACCTGGAGATCATCCCCGTCGTCAACAAAATCGACCTTCCGGGGGCCGAGCCCGGGCATGTGGCTGAACAGCTTCAGAACTGGCTCGGATTCCGGCGGGACGAAATCCTCTTCGTGAGCGCCAAGCAGGGGACCCACGTCCCTGAGCTCTTGGAGCGTATCGTCCAGGTCATCCCGCCCCCCCAGGGTGACCCGGCGGCCCCTTTGCAAGCCCTCATTTTTGATGCATGGTACGACTCCTACCGGGGCGTCGTCGTCATGGTCCGGGTCTTCCACGGGGCCCTGCGGGTCGGTGACCGCGTCCGGGTCATGTCGACGGGCCTCGACTATGAAGTCCACGGCTTGGGTATCCGGACACCCTACGACCGACCCCGGGAAGCCTTGGGACCGGGCGAGGTCGGCTTCGTCATCGCCGGGATCAAGGCCCTTTCAGAGGTCCGGATCGGGGATACGATCACGCGTGCCGACCGACCGGCGCCGGCGCCCCTGCCGGGTTTTCGGCCGGCCAAGCCGATGGTCTTTGCCAGTTTCTACCCCATCGGGGACACACAGTACGACGGCCTGCGGAATGCCCTGGAGAAGCTTCGGCTGATTGACGCCTCGGTGACCTTCCAGCCGGAGTATTCGGAGGCCCTGGGCCACGGTTTTCGAATGGGCTTTTTGGGATTTTTACACATGGAGATCGTCCGGGAGCGACTCCGGCGAGACTTGGGGGTCGAGGTCCTCGTGGCGGCTCCCAGCGTGCGGTACCGAGTCCGCCAGCGGGGCGGGGCGGTCCTGGAGATTGACACGCCGAGCCAGCTTCCGCCGCCCGAGCAGGTCGAGGCCTTGGAAGAGCCTTATATGAAAGTCTTCATCCTGACGCCGACAGTCTACATCGGGCCGGTCCTTCAACTCTGTGAAGAATACCGAGGTGAACAAAGAAACATCGAATATCCCACGCCGGACCGGGTGATGATTACTTACGAGATGCCTCTGGCCGAACTGATGTCGGACTTCTACGACCGACTCAAGAGCGTCTCTCGGGGGTACGCATCGATGGACTACGAGTGGGTCGGCTACCGACCCTCGGACTTGGTGCGCCTGGACGTCCTGATCAACGGTCAGCCCGTCGAGGCGTTTTCGATGATCGTCCACCGCTCCCAGGCCTATCACCGGGGGCGGGCTGTCGTCGAGCGCCTCCGGGCTGTCATCCCCCGGCACCTCTTCGAGGTCGTCTTGCAGGCCTCGATCGGTAAGCGAGTCATCGCCCGGGAGCGGATCCCACCCCTGCGGAAGGACGTCCTGGCCAAGTGCTATGGCGGGGACGTGACCCGAAAGAAGAAGCTCCTGGAACGGCAGAAAGAGGGCAAGAAGCGCCTCAAGCGGATCGGTCAGGTCGACGTACCGCCGGAAGCCTTCCTTGCAGTCCTACGGCGTTCGAATTAGAATCCTGAGGGGTTGCCTGCAGGCAAGTAGGCCGTCGGCAGTCGGAGACGGTCGGATGGAGCGAAGAAGTGTCCTGCTGGAGTACGGTGAAGCCCTCCTGGTGGCTTTAGTCTTGGCCCTGTATGCCCGTACCTTTGTAGTCCAGGCGTTCAAGATTCCGTCCAGCTCGATGGAGCGCACGCTTTTGGTCGGGGACCATATCTTCGTAAATAAGTTCATATACGGAGATACGGTCTTCGCTTTTGAGCGAGTTCTCCTGCCCGTGCGGGAAATCCGGCGGGGCGACGTCATCGTGTTCAAGTACCCAGGCCGGCCGGACTTGGACTATATCAAGCGGGTCATCGGCATCGGGGGCGATGAAATTTACGGCGTGGAGGGAGTCGTATATGTGAATCATCGACCCCTGGTGGAACCCTATGCCGTCCACCGGCACGCCGAGTGGGGCTTCGCTGTGCGGGATACCTTTGCCGCTAAGGACCAGCCGGTCCGGGTGCCAGCGGGTCACTATTTCGTCATGGGGGATAACCGGGACAACAGTGAGGACAGTCGGTATTGGGGCACCGTGCCCGCCTATATGGTTAAAGGCCGGGCCTTTTTGATTTACTGGTCTTTCGAGCCGCCGGCTTCGGATTACTATAGCCCGCACCGAAATCGCACGAGTCTCGATGCAGTCCTGGACTTTCTGTCGGTCTTTAATCCCCTTCGGACCCGGTGGTCCCGGATGTTTCGGGTCATCCATTGACGTGGGGGATCGTGGATGGTGCCGGAGACGAAGCCGGAAGATCGGACGTACCGTATCGCCGAAGTCGCAGAACGGGTCGGCCTGCCGGTCTCGACGATCCGGTTCTACCTCCGGGAGTTTCGTTTCTTTCTAAAGACGCCGCGGACGCCGGGCGGCCACCGGCGCTTTACCGACGAGACGATTCGCCAGCTCCTATATCTGAAGTATCTGATTCATACAAAGGGCATGGCCCTGCGGGACGTCCAACGGCGGCTCCTGCGGGGAGAGGACCCCCAGACCTTGCGCCAGGAACTGAATCTCCTGAATGAGGCCGTGGAGGCCCTGATGGGGCAAATGTACGATCTTCGAAAGACCGTTCAGGCGCTTCAGGAACGACTGGACCGCATCGAGGAGGATCTCCGGCCGAGTCGGGGCTTCAAGCGCTTGCTAGGCTGATTGGCCGACTATCTGGGAGTCCAGTCACTCGGCGGTCTGGAGGTGTCCCGCCTAATCCCGAACGGTCGAAGGGCCGGACTCCCGAACTGCCGAAAAGCGGAGAGGGGCCCGCGGTGATCACGCAATTCCGTTCATGGGCCGAGACTCTGGCGGATTGTTCGCCGGCCTTTATCGAATACATCGAACAGAAGCTCAACCGTGTCGAACGGCAGATCGAGGGCCTCCTCTTGCGGGAGTCCCCATTCATTCGAGAAGCAGGTCTTTACATCATGAAGGCCGGCGGCAAACGCCTGCGCCCCTTGCTCCTCATCGTGTCCGCCCGTCTGGGGGACTACCCGGGTGACGACGATGTCCTCTTCGGCGTCGTCGTCGAGTATATCCACACGGCGACCCTGGTCCACGATGACATCATCGACAACGCCCAAGAGCGACGGGGTCAGCTGTCGGTCCACCGCCGTTGGAGTGGCCCCGTGGCGGTCTTGCTGGGGGACTACTTTTATACGAAGGCGATGGCCTTAGCCCTGGATTACGGCCACCTCAAAATCTTGCGAATCCTCTCCAATATCACGCTTCAAACCCTCCAAGGCGAGATCGCTGAACAGGTCCAAGACGGCAACCTGTGGATCACAGAACCTCAAATCATGGACATCATTTACCGGAAGACGGCTTGCCTCTTTTCAGGCTGCTGTCAGATCGCCGCCATCCTGGCAGGCCTACCCCCGGGTCTGGAGGCTTCCCTGGCCGAATTCGGCCGGTACCTGGGGATTGCCTTTCAAATCGTGGACGACATGCTGGACTACTCAGCTGATCCGCATCGGCTGGGCAAACCCGTCCTGCACGACCTCTTGGAGGGGAAGGTGACTCTCCCGCTCTACTACCTCCTGCGCCAAGCCGCCCCAGACGAGACGGCCCCGGTCCGCGCGGCCTTTCAACGCCGGGACCCATCGCTTTTGGATACTCAGGCCCTCCAACGGCTGATGGACAAGTATCGTATCCTCCCTCAGGTTCAACGGGTCGCCGAGACGTATGCCCGTCAAGCCTTGACAGTCCTTCAGTCGTTCCCCCGGGGTGAGGCCCGTCAACTGCTAGAGGGCCTGATCCGTTTCATCATCCGTCGACCCTCGTGAGTTCGGCAATTCGGCAGTCCAGCGATAATTCCCCCCTACTCGATCCTGAACTGCCGAATTGGCGAGCTGCCGAACTACCCGATCGGGAGGTAGCTCATGCGCCGGAAAGTCACCATCGTCGGGGCTGGCCAGGTCGGGGCTACGGTGGCCCATATGATCGCCGAACGCGGCTTGGCCGACGTCGTCCTCGTCGATATCATCGAGGGCCTGCCCCAGGGCAAGGGCCTCGACCTTCAGGAGGCGGCCCCGATCCTTCGGTTCGATACACGAGTCATCGGGACCAATGACTATCGGGATGTAGCCGACTCGGACATCGTCGTCATTACGGCCGGTGTCCCTCGGAAACCAGGGATGAGTCGGAGCGACCTTCTCGAGACGAACGCGGCCATCGTCCGGGACGTCGTGGAGAAGGTCGTCGCCGTCGCTCCGGGGGCTATCCTCATCGTCGTCACGAATCCCTTGGATGCGATGGCCTACTTAGCGTATCGGGTCAGCGGATTGCCCAAGGAGCGGGTCATCGGGATGGCGGGCGTCTTGGATTCAGCCCGCTTCCGGACGTTTATCGCCTTAGAATTGGGGATCTCGGTCGAGAACGTCCACGCCTTCGTCTTGGGGGGCCACGGGGACGAAATGGTTCCCCTCCCCCGCTACTCGACCGTAGCCGGTGTCCCGATCACCCATCTCCTACCGAGGGAGCGGATTGAAGCCCTTATCGAACGGACCCGTCGGGGCGGCGGGGAGATCGTGGATCTTCTGAAGACGGGGAGTGCCTTTTATGCGCCGGCCGCCTCGATCCTGGAGATGGTCGACGCCATCGTTCACGACCGACACAAGATCTTACCCTGCTCAGTCTACTGCGAGGGCGAGTACGGCGCCCATGGCGTGTTTCTCGGCGTACCTGTCGTCCTTGGGGCTCGGGGCGTCGAACGGGTCTTCCAAATCGAGCTCCTGCCCGAGGAGCAGGACGCCCTGCAACGCTCTATTCAAGCCGTTCGAGAGCTAGTCGAGGCCCTGCAGGTATAGGTCTATCGGGACGCTTCACGGCGTATAAGGCGTCACGTAGTCGCCGACGTAGGTGACGTCCCAGGACCGATAGATCTTGGCGATGGCCCAAGTCGGCCCGACCCGTACGACGACGGCCATGGCCGTGACATGGGGCTGGACCGGCGGTTCGACCGGAAGTTCCCGGACCTCGCGGATCGGTCCCTCGTAGCGGGGAGCCGGGAAGTAACCGACGCGCGGCACCGTACGACCCGGATGGCGCTCTTGATAAACGATCAGCCAGGAGCCCACGTCCAAGCCATGGTCCCTGCCGATATCTACGATGATGGCTTGGCCCTCGGCGGCACTGGCAAAGAAGTCCCGGCGGGTCGTGGCGAACTGACCCCGTGGGGCGACGGCTAGGCTGTCATGGGTTGCGACGATCTGACCGACCGTCTCCCGGGGGAAGTCCTCATAGGGATAGACGGTGGGAAAGGTCCGGACCTTGGGGACAGAGATGGGCTCCTCGGCCCGCAGGTAGTCGCCGGGTCGGATGTCCATACAGGACGAGACCACGATGGCCAAGCTCGTGTGAGCCTGGGTGGCTAAAACCTCGACGACACCCATCCGCTGGAAATAGCGGCCCAGCCCTGGCACGGGTCCCTGGTCATGGTACGCCACCAGGCGGTCACCCGGCTGGATTCCCTCTACTTCCCCGGCGTTAATTAAAAGGACTTCATCCGTCGTTATATGCATATGCCCCAGGCCGACCTCCGAACCGGCCACACGGTATCGGAAGGCGCTGGCGTTTTCCATGATTTCGCCCGTGCATTCGAAGTACCAACGTTCGGCGATCTCATACTCCCGGGGCGGGGGCGGTGGGATCGTGACCCCCGGCGCTCGCTTATCTTCCTCTGGGGTCGGCGGGACGGCTTTCTCCGCGATCCGTTCGGCCGCTACGGCCGGGAGAATCAGGGGGTCTCCCGGGTAAATCCAGTGGGGATCCTTAATATATTTGTTGAGTTCCCATATCTGCGGCCATAGGAATGGATTATTTAAGTACTTGCCCGCCAGGTCCCACAGGGTGTCCCCCTTTTCGACGATGTGATAAGGCGTATTGGGCGGGATTTCTGTCGGATAGCCCGGATTGCGAGTCCAGTGGGGAGCGACCGGTGTCGGCTGTTCGGCCGTTACCGGCGGTTTGGCCGCCTCTTTTTTCGGTTCCTGAGGGGGAACGGCTTGACCCAGGAGCAGATTCGACCCGCTCAAGGTCAGCCAGAGGCCAAGTGCCCACCGTAAGGCGTGAGCCTGTTGCCCCATAACCCTCTCCTCCAAGAGGTCCTTCGGGAATTCGGCAATCCAGCCCTTCAGCAGATGGGCAAGTCGGCAAGTAGGCAGAGGGGCTCATAAGGGTGTGGAATACTACCTTTAGCGGAGCCCTAAGAATTCATAGGAAGTCAGTCCC